>JAYFPV010000337.1:0-1506 GCA_034927465.1 Lawsonibacter sp. | reverse complement strand
TCACGCTTTGGGCAGGGACCTATCTGCTGGGTGAACGAAAATACTATTTTATCTCACTCCTTCTGATCCTGGAGGCATTGATCCCCATGCTCTTTCGATTTGAGGGGGCCAAGCCCCAGTCCCGGCAGCTGGTGCTGCTGGCCGGCCTCACCGCTCTGGCCGCAGCCGGGCGGGCCGCCTTTTTCATGCTGCCTCAATTTAAGCCCGTGGCGGCGGTGGTGATTTTGTCCGGTGTGGTATTCGGGGGGCAGGCAGGCTTTTTGGTCGGTGTCTCCTCCATGCTGGTGTCAAACTTTTTCTATGTCCAGGGGGCCTGGACGCCATGGCAAATGGCGGCAATGGGTCTGGTAGGCTTTCTGGCCGGCTGGCTAGGCCGCTGGGTAAGCCGCGGGCGACTTTGGCTGTGCCTGTACGGTTTTTTCTCAGTGATCCTGCTGTACGGCGGAATCCTAAACCCGGCCTCGGTGCTGATGTACCAGCCTTACCCGACTTGGGAGATGATTGTGGCCTCTTGGTTTCTCGGCTTTCCGCTTGATTTGGTCCACGGAGCTGCCACAGCCTTTTTCCTGTGGGTGGCGGGACCGCTTTTCCTGGAGAAATTAAACCGAATTCGAATCAAGTATGGCCTTGGCAGTTCTAACACGCCGCAGCAATAAGGAAGGGGTGCTCCATACAACGGAGCACCCCTTTTTATGCACGGAAGCCCACCTTTCGGGCGGGGCTTCCGTGCATAGTATGAAGAGATCGGACGGGATTGGTTTAGAAAATACCCTGAGCCATCATGGCGTCGGCAACCTTCTGGAATCCGGCGATATTCGCGCCGGCCACCAGGTCATAGCCCAGACCATAGCGCTCAGCCACCTCGACAGAAGAAGCATAAATGTTCTTCATAATGCCGTGCAGCTTCTTGTCAACTTCTTCGGCAGTCCAGTACAGGCGCTCGGCGTTCTGAGCCATTTCCAGCTCGGATACGGAAACGCCGCCCGCGTTAACAGCCTTGGAGGGGGCAACCACCATGTGCTTCTGCTTCTTCAGGAACTCCAGCGCGTCATTGGTGGTGGGCATGTTTGCCACTTCGATATAATACTTCACGCCAGAAGCTGCAATCTTCTCTGCCCAGCCCATCTTGACATCATTTTGGGTGGCGGCGGGCATATAGACGTCCACATCCTTGGCGCCCCAGCACTTGGCAGCTGGAACAAATTCGCAGTCAAACTTCTCAGCATAGGGCTTGCAGTGCATAGGATCGTTGGCACGCATTTCCAGGATAAAGTTCATCTTCTCCTCGGTATCGACACCATCGGGATCGTGGATGTAGCCGTCGGGGCCCGCAAAGTAGGTAACCTTGGCACCCAGCTCAGCCGCCTTCTTCATGATACCCCAGCCCACGTTGCCGGAGCCAGAAATGGCAATGCGCTTGCCTTTAATGTCCTCGCAGTCGTGCTTCAGCACTTCGCATAAATAATACACAGCGCCAAAGCCGGTGGCCTCGGGACGGAGAATGGA
>JAYFPV010000478.1:0-4176 GCA_034927465.1 Lawsonibacter sp. | reverse complement strand
CGGCGATCTTCTGGGTGCCATTGGCCCAGGCATTTCCCAATGCTGCTTTGAGACCCATGCCGATGTGCCCGACGGTCTGCGTTCCAGTTTGGGTGCAGAGGCCGAGCCATTCATCCGTCCTCTTCCCGCGGGCGAGAAATATCAAGTGGATCTGAAGGGAACCAACGCCCGGTGGCTGGAACTGGCCGGTATGGCCCCGGAACGCATTGCCGTCTGCTCCGCCTGCACCGCCTGCCAGTTAGACACCTTTTGGTCCCACCGGATTCAGGGAAATGCACGGGGCAGCATGGCTGCCATGATTCAACTACTATGAAAAGGAATGCTTATGAGACGACTGTTATCTTTTCTTCTCTCCGCCGCCTTACTGCTCACTCTGTCGGCCTGCGGCACTTTCGGCGCCTCTTCCAGCAGCCCGGACGATTCACCCCCCCAGGACTCCGGCTCCCAGGGGAATCCAACCCCGGTGGACATCCCCTTTTCCCTGTCGGCATACCCCGCCTACAGCTTTCACCCGGCTCTGGCAGAAAATCGGGCCAATCTGACCCTGATCCCTCTGCTGTATGAGCCGCTGTTTCAGGTTGACAGCTCGTTTCAGGCTGTCCCATTGCTGTGCCAAAGCGATTTTGCTTCCGAGGACAAGCTGTCCTGGACCTTTTCCCTCCGTTCCGGCGTCACCTTTTCCGACGGTACTCCCCTCACCGGGGACAGTGTGGCCTCCGCCCTGAACATCGCACGGCAGGCGGGCTCCCACTATGCCCAGCGTCTGCGGGACGTCACCGCCGTCACCGCCGCCGAGAACACCGTCACCATCACCCTCAGCCGGCCGAACGGAGACTTGCCTGCCCTTTTGGATATTCCCATCTCCTATGGCGATGGGAATCGTCCCCTTGGCACCGGACCATATGTTTTGTCCGACCAGGGAGATTCCATAACCCTTCTCGCCCGCACAGACTGGTGGCAGCAAAAAACGGTACCTGTTCTGGAAATTCCCTTGACGGCGGCTTCCAAAAGTGATGACCTGGTCTCCTCCTTTGACGCCGGGGACGTGGGTGTGGTGGATGTGGATCTGATGGGCACCAATGCCCTCGGCTATTCCGGCAGCTACGAGACCTGGGATTACGCCACCACCGACTTTCTTTACCTGGGCTTCAACACCCAAAGTGGTCTGTGCCGCACGGTCGAGGTCCGCCGTGCTCTGGCCCGGGCCATCGACCGGGACTCCATCGCCCAAGTGGACTACGCCAGTCACGCCGTGGCTGCCGCACTCCCCGTCCATCCGTTCAGCCCTTTGTATGACAACACTCTGGCCAAGGCGCTCTCCTACGATCCGGAACAGCTGGCGGCTGAGTTGGTAAGTCTAAAGGTTGCGGGCCACTCCCTGGTACTGCTGGTCAACAATGAGAACAGTACCAAAGTCGGTGCCGCCCAGCGTATCGCCGATCAACTGAGCGCCGCCGGGTTGTCGGTTACCGTGTCCAAGCCGGCCTTTGATGACTATGTCAATGCATTAAAAGAAGGAAAGTTTGATCTGTACCTGGGCGAGGTGATGCTCACCGCCGACTTTGATTTGTCCCCTCTGCTGGGTTCCGGCAACACGCTCAACTACGGCAGATGGCAAGACAGTCAGGGAGACACGCTCTTGGCTTCTCTGAGCATGGCTGAGGAAGCAGGGCGCCAGACAGCCGCCACAGCCCTGTTCGCCTATTTGAATGACCAAGTCCCCATCGCACCTGTTTGCTTTAAGAATGGTTCTGTACTCACCCAATGGGGCCGGCTGTCCGGTCTTGCTCCGGTGCAGGGCAATGCGTTTTACCGCCTGGAAGATTGGCGAATCCAGTAAGAAAGAGAATTTTAAGAGCATCGTGGAGGAATGAAAATGAGTGTTTACCGCTGTTATTCCCAAAAAAAAACCGGCTTTGATGTGGAGGCTCAGGGTCTGTGCAAAGCGCTTCAGGATCAGCTTGGCATCCGGAGTCTGCAGTCCGTCGCAATCCTGAACCGGTACGACGCCGACCAGATTGATCCCGTCGTTTACGAGCAGGCCAAAGCCATTGTCTTCTCCGAACCCCAGGTGGACGCGGTCTACGACGAGACATTCCCGCTCCCCGACGATTCCCACACCGTTTTGGCGGTGGAGGCTCTGCCGGGACAGTTCGACCAGCGCGCCGACTCCTGTGCGCAATGTATCCAGCTCATGTCCGGGGTGGACCGCCCTCTCATTGCCTACGCTAAGGTGTATCTCCTGGGGGGGAAGCTGCCCTCCTCCGACCTGAAGAAAATCAAGGGCTATCTCATCAACCCCGTGGAGAGCCGCGAGGCGGTCATGGACAAGCCTGAAACCCTGGTACACGCCTATGAGATTCCCGACCATGTGGACGCGGCGGAGGGGTTCCTCCAGTTGGACGAGACTGGCCTTTCCGCCCTGCTTTCCCAGCTTGGGCTGGCCATGGATCTGGACGACCTAAAATTTCTTCAGGCTTACTTCCGGGACGAAGAGCACCGCGACCCCACCATGACCGAGGTGCGGGTGGTGGACACCTACTGGTCCGATCACTGCCGCCACACCACCTTCTCCACCCACATCGACCGCGCGGAGATCCACGACCCAGCCATCCGAGAGGCCTATGAGCGGTATCTGGCCGCCCGCCTGGAGGTATATGGTCCGGAAAAGGCAGCCGCACGTCCCCAGACACTGATGGATCTAGCCACCATTGGGGCCAAGACGCTGAAAAAACGGGGTCTGCTTCCCGAATTGGATGAGAGTGAAGAAATCAACGCCTGCTCCATCCACGTCCCCGCTCAGGTAGACGGCAAGGAGCAGGACTGGCTGCTCATGTTTAAAAACGAAACCCATAACCACCCAACCGAGATCGAACCCTTTGGCGGCGCCGCCACCTGCATCGGCGGCTGCATCCGGGACCCTCTGTCCGGCCGTGTCTATGTCCACCAGGCCATGCGCTTCACCGGCGGCGGCGACCCGCGGGTACCCTTTGACCAGACCTTGGAGGGCAAGCTGCCCCAGCGCAAGCTGGCCACCACCGCCGCGGCGGGCTATTCTTCCTATGGCAACCAGATCGGCCTTTCCACCGGTCATGTAGCCGAGGTATATCACGAGGGATACATCGCCAAGCGGTTGGAGTGCGGCGCCGTGGTAGGTGCCGCTCCGGCGGAGAATGTGGTCCGGGAGTGCCCCGTCCCGGGGGACATCATCATTCTGCTGGGCGGCCGCACCGGGCGAGACGGCATCGGCGGAGCCACTGGCTCCTCCAAAAGCCACAATAAAAAGTCTCTGGCCACCATGGCCTCCGAGGTTCAGAAGGGCAACGCCCCCGCGGACCGGAAGATTCCGCGCCTGTTCCGCAGCAAAGACGTGACCCGCCTGATCAAGCGGTGCAACGACTTCGGCGCGGGCGGCGTGTCTGTAGCCATCGGGGAGCTGGCCGACGGACTGGAGATTGATCTGGATGCCGTACGCAAAAAATACGACGGGCTGGACGGCACCGAACTGGCCATTTCCGAGTCTCAGGAGCGCATGGCCGTCGTCGTCTCTCCCGAGGACGCGGACACGTTCATCGCCGCCGCCGAAGCCGAAAATTTGGAGGCCTATCGGGTGGCCACCGTCACCCAGAGCCCTCGGATGGTAATGCACTGGAAGGGCAAGAAAATTGCCGACCTGTCCCGGGACTTTCTGAACACCAATGGCGCGGTGAAGCACGCCTCTGTCTCCGTCGTGAATTACGGCGACGCTCCGACTTCAGCAACTCCCCTCTCTCTTCGGGAGCTGGCCTCCGAGCTGAAATTTGCGTCCCGCCGCGGCCTGACCGAGCGATTTGACGGCTCCATCGGCGCGGCCTCCGTCCTGATGCCCTTCGGCGGCCAGACGCAGCGCACTCCGACCCAAGCCATGGCCGCGCTGTTCCCCGTTCTCCCCGGCCAGGAGACTGACCAGGCCAGCGTCATGGCCTGGGGCTTTGACCCCGACCGCATGTCTCAGAACCCCTATCTGGGGGCCCGGGAAGGCGTGATTAGCTCTCTTGCCAAACTGGTGGCCGCCGGAGCGGACTACAACAAGGCCTACCTCTCCTTCCAGGAGTTCTTTGAAAAGCTGCTCAGCGATCCTGCTCGCTGGGGCAAGCCCTTTGCCGCGCTGCTTGGTGCGCTGCACGCCCAGCTGGG
>JAYFPV010000110.1:0-6471 GCA_034927465.1 Lawsonibacter sp. | reverse complement strand
CTTCTTCCAGACAAGTTATCGTTCGCTTCTCTTTTCAGCAAATGAATGTATGTATCAACGAGATAAGGATCAAACTGGGTTCCCGCGCATCGTCTTAATTCTGTGATGGCCTCCTCCTTACTGCGGGCCCCACGGTAGCTTCTTCCGGAGATCATCACATCAAACGCATCGACTACCGCAATGATGCGGCTGGCAACGGGAATCTCCTCGCCGCGCAGCCCTTTGGGATATCCGGTTCCATCCCAATATTCATGGTGTGCCAGAATATACCCAGACACCTGAAAAAGTTCCGAAACTTTCCGCGTAATTCGATAACCAATCTCCGGATGCCGCTGGATAACGCAGCGTTCCTCCGGTGTCAAAGACCCCGGTTTATTGAGAATGGCATCTGGAATCCCCAGCTTGCCGATGTCATGGAGCATAGCCAGCAGCAAAAGGTCATTGATCATCTCACTGGAAAGTTCCATCTGTTCTGCAATCCGCTGACAGTGTTTGGCCATACGGTCGGAATGGTCCTGCGTCTCTGCACTCTTTTCATGCAGCATGGACAGCAGCAACTGAAGAAAGCCGCTCCGGTGACTTTGTCTGACCAGCAATTTTTTTCGGTACGTCCATTTTTCTGCTTCCCGAATCAACTCTTCCGCTTGCCTGGACTGCCGATCGCTGGTTGCGTAGCCGAATGTCACCATAGCGCCGCCCCCCTCGCAAAAAGAGTTCACATTCTTTTCCATTTGCGCAATCATCTGCTCCGTTTGCTTGCGGGATGTATACGGCATCAGCAGCAAAAACGAATCCGAGCTCCAGCGGGCAACCACATCGCTTTCCCGGCAATGTTTCCGGATCTCATTGGCTACTGTCACAACAATTTCATCGCCACCCTCATATCCCACGGCCTCATTGATCCTGTATAGTCCGTTGATGTCTCCAAGCACAATCGATAATGGCAGCACCCCCTGCTCGACATACATTTTCAATGCCTCCATGGCAAAATAACGATCATACAGTCCGGTCAAAGAATCCAGAAATACGGCATCATCCATTTTGTCCATATTCATAATTTCCGGGATGATCGTCATTTGGTCCAGGTCGGCGGAGGCGAAAATTGCTTTGTGCAGCGGCACGGCATTTTTTTTTGCTTCGTCGCTTATCAGACGGCTGTCTCCTATACCCTTCCGTTCCGAAATGCTTTTGAGAATGACATCGTACGGGATCGTTCGATGAAAGTACTGCCGCAAAAGCTGTGCATGCACATCTTCATAAATTGCCAGCAACAGCGTATCACTGATAAAAAAGAATGTGGTTTTATAGGCATGATGAAATACGCTGATGTGTGCTTCTCCCACTTTTTCAGTGCTGGCATACACCTCGTTGCCCAATCGGATTAAATGCTCCGCCGCCTTAGTCCCGAATATGTGGAAGGCTTCTGAGGCAGATTTCCCGCTCACGGTCTCCCTTTTGACTCCACTGATTTCCTCAAACCGACTGTTTATCCCAATCACTAAAAAATCCCGAATTGTCTCCTGTGTCTCATCAAATATCGCTTTATAGCAGGCACATCCCATCGGAAAATGTGCAATTATATTTTGCGCCAAAAGAAGATTTTGCTTCGTTGCTTGGTCTGTCATCTCATCTCTCATCGTTTTCGAATGCTCCCCTTGTAACTGTCATTGTTCTCAGTGCCAATTTTTTTCGGACACACTCCTCATTGTCCGGTTTGCTCTGCATCCTTTTTCGTTCGTTTTTGTTTGTACATCAGATGGTCGACATCCGCCATTGTGGAATCAAGGTCACCGGTATGGTCATATAGCTCCATCCCGATGCTGCAGTTCAGGCTGTACGACTTCCCGGACGTGCAATTAAAATTCTTCAGCGCAGACTCAATATTTCGTTTTATCGTGTGCAAACCCTCTGACCCGTAAACAGAGGCAAGAATCACAAATTCATCTCCGCCCACCCGCGCCAGAACGTCTTCTTTCCCTAGCTGTCGTTTGAGAATGTCAGAGAATGTCCGAAGTGCCGTGTCCCCCTCGACGTGTCCGTATTGATCGTTAATTGATTTGAAATCGTCAAGATCTAGAAATAAAACACCAAGTGAGCGGCCCCTGTGTTTTCTCTCCACTTGGCATAGATATTGGCTGAATGACCGTCTCGTCCACGCGCCGGTCAGACTGTCAACCTGGATCATTCTTTCCTGAAGATATACATAGAAAATGATCAGCGAATCGGCCGTAAAACTCCACATAAAATATGTTCTATGCAGGAACGCCTGAAGCAAACCTCCTGCAATCGGCAGCAGACAGAGCAAGCATAAAATCTTAAATTCCTCTCCGCGCAAACAGCTTCTGCATCGAAACAGTACAAAGAGACTTGCCAAAAAATAACCGCTTGCGACGATTATCGGGATAATATAGAGGGAACCGTGAACGTAGCTTGCGCCGTCGATTGAATATAGCAGCCCGAAAAAGACAGAAAGGAATAACAACAGCCCGGCTACAACCACCGCAATCAGATAAACCGGCCGCACAGCGCCGCTTTCTTCGCTGTGATCTCCAGTCAATGCTTTTATAATCAAAAACCAAAAATACGCCAGAATCGACGGAAGTGAATCGAGCAGTGCAAGAAGCACCCGCAACACCCAATCTGCGCAGATATATAGCTGTCCTTCCAGCACGCGGCAAATCACCTCAAGAAAAAGGGCGATTAGCGTCAAAGTGCAGGCACAAAAAAACAGCTGATTGAACTTATCTTTGCCGTCCAGATGAAATCTGGCAATCTGCAGAACAATCGCAAGAAACACAATCGCAGTCAGGTTAACCGATGCTGTTGCAACCAGTTCCAAGGTGGTATCGCCTCCTCTTCGCTTTTTCTCTGCCACTCTGGTCAGGGAAACACATGCTGGGGAAAGACAAAATTCCATGTTCAAGAACTGTACGTTAATTTTTTCGTTTATTATATCAAACTTTATTGTATTAAATCAATCATAGATTTTCTATCTCGCCGCCGCACCGAACCCGAACGTTAAATTTTCGTTTGCTCGCGTGAAAACGCCCAGACGCTTTCGAACCATTTCCAAAAGAAAAAAGCCCTGCTGTCCGCAGGGCTTTCATATTCATTGGTAACCCCTTGTACCATGCGAAAAAATTGCATGGCTCAAAATGCGCCAATTTACTGATTGGTTCCGATGTTTTTGATTGCATTTTTCGGATTTTCAGCCCAATCCTACTAATTTTTGCAAGTGCCGATGCCGGAGCCTCCGACGCCTCCGACACCATATTCTCATTCCGCCTTGCCGCTGACCGGCTGTTTCTCCTGATGAATTTTGCTTAAATAGTGATAGACGCTGGCCTGAGAACAGGAAAGCCGTTTGGCTACCACGGGAATGGCGCCTTTCAGCATAAAAACGCCTTTCTTATCCAGAAGCTGAATGATTTCCAGTTTTTCGGCCTGTGTCAGCCGATCGGTTGGAATATTGGCGTTGCTGGTTACCACCAAAAAAGCATCTTCCGTAGCGGCGGAAATACTGTCGTAAAATGTCTCCTGTTCCACGCTCTCCGTAGCACTGATGGCAATGTTTCTGGCCGCATAGTCATCCGGGTGGCACAGAGAAAATACTTTTTCCGACAGTTCGCGATAGCGGCTGTCATCAAAGTTGATGCAAAGCAATCCGATAAGCGCACCCCGCTCATCTTTCAGAAATAAGGTTGAGCAACGCAAAATCTTTCCATTGGCGGCAAGCCCGCGGTAATTCAGTTTCCAATCATGGGTGAGGTACGCCTTTTCCGCAATCAGCTGCATCGCCACATTGGTTAATGGCGCGCCAATGCTGCGCCCGCTGATGTTTCCGTTAGCAATGGCCACAATTGATGGCTGCTTGGAGGACAGGTCATGCAGCGCAATTTCGTAGTCAGGGCCCAACATTCGACCCAGAAATTCAACCAACAGCGCATAGCGGCGGATCACATCGGTGGTCACAAAACCTCTCTCCTTTCTTATGTGTGATTATTTTTTAAAAATATAACATGAATTTCGACGTAAATCAATAAATTTTTCTCAGAATATTTTTTTCATCTGTGATTATAAGCAAAATTCTTAATATTTAGAGCATTTTGCACAATATTTAGTAGGAACATTCATAATTTTTGTAAAAATATTGTTAATGCGCTTGACAATATTTTATTGTAGTGATAATATTTTATCGTAGCAAAGGAGATGAAGCAAATGAAGCAGGAAATTCATTCCGAAAAAGCCCCTGCCGCGATCGGTCCCTACTCTCAGGGGATCAAGTCCGGCAGCTTGGTAATTACGTCCGGCCAGCTTCCCATTGATCCCGCAACCGGGTCGTTTCCGGAGGGTGTTGAAGCCCAGACCCGCCAATCCCTGGAGAACTGCAAAAGCGTCCTGGCCGCTGCCGGAATGACCATGGATCAGGTCATCAAAACCACCGTTTTTCTCCGTGATATGAATCACTTCGCGGTTATGAACGGAGTATATGCTACGTTCTTCCAAGGTACTTGCCCAGCGCGTAGCGCGGTGGAAGTGGCAAGACTGCCCAAGGACGCGCTGGTTGAAATCGAATGCATCGCCGCAGAATAAGCCGAATTTCAATTATCTTTCTGGGGAACCGTGCCCCTTGTCCGTGTCAGAAAGATACTGTCCGCCAGTCGCCAAGGCCGGAAAAAAGAGCCGGCCCCCGATGACCGGGGTATCCTCTAATAATAGCGGCGCAATGCGCCAAAAATGGAGGTAACTTATATGAAATACCCACTGAACGTCGAAACTCCCAGGTCCTTCTCTTATGTCAAGCGCAACATTCCCTCTGTGACGCTGGAACAGCGCGAACGCGCTCTGAAGGCCACTCACTACAACGAGTTTGCCTTCCCCGCCGGCATGCTGACCGTCGACATGCTCTCCGACTCCGGAACCACTGCCATGACGGATGTGCAGTGGGCCGCCATGTTCCTGGGTGACGAGTCCTACGGCCGCAACAAAGGTTACTATGTGCTGCTGGACACTTTCCGCGACATCTTCGAGCGCGGCGGCGAAAAGAACTGGAAGAAGATCATCGACCTGGTCCGCACCGACTGCCAGGATATCGAAAAGATGATGGACGAGATGTACTTGTGTGAGTACGAAGGCGGCCTGTTTAACGGCGGCGCTGCTCAGATGGAGCGTCCCAACACCTTCATCATTCAGCAGGGCCGCGCGGCCGAGTCTGTTCTGATGGAAATCGTCAAAAAAATTCTGAACCAGCGTCATCCCGGCAAAAAGTTCACCATTCCCTCCAACGGCCACTTCGACACCACCGAAGGTAATATCAAACAGATGGGGTCCATCCCCCGCAACCTGTATAATAAGGAGCTGCTGTTTGAAGTACCTGAGGGCGGCAAGTATGAGAAAAACCCCTTCAAGGGCAACATGGACATCGCGAAGCTGAAGCAGCTGATTGAGACAGTCGGTCCCGAGAACGTGCCCCTGATCTTCACCTGCATCACAAACAACCCCGTGTGCGGCCAGGCTGTTTCCATGGCCAACCTGCGCGAGGTTAGCGCCATCGCTCACAAGTACAACATCCCCTACATCTACGACGCTGCACGTTGGGCAGAGAATGCCTACTTCATCAAGACCAATGAGGACGGCTATGCCGATAAGTCTATCGCCGAGATTGCAACCGAGATGTTCCTATATTGCGACGGTTTTACCATGTCCGCCAAGAAGGACGGCCACGCCAACATGGGTGGCATGCTGGCCTTCCGCGACAAGGGCTTGTTCTGGAAGAACTTCTGCGATTTCAACGAGGACGGCACCGTCAAAACCGACGTGGGCGTTCTGCTAAAGGTGAAGCAAATCTCTTGCTATGGCAACGACTCTTACGGCGGCATGTCCGGCCGTGACATCATGGCTTTGGCTGCCGGTCTGTATGAGAGCTGCAACGTCAACTACCTGAAGGAGCGCGTTGACCAGTGCAACTATCTGGCAGAGGGCTTCTACAAGGCCGGCGTTAAGGGGGTTGTGCTTCCCGCCGGTGGTCACGGCGTGTACATCAACATGGACGCATTTTTTGACGGCAAGCGCGGACATGAGAACTTTGCCGGCGAAGGCTTCAGCCTGGAACTGATCCGCCGCTACGGCATCCGTGTCTCCGAGTTGGGCGACTACAGCATGGAGTATGATCTGAAGACGCCCGAGCAGCAGGCCGAGGTCTGTAACGTCGTCCGTTTTGCAATCAACCGCAGCCAGCTGAGCAAGGAGCACCTAGACTATGTCATCGCGGCGGTGACTGCCCTGTACAAGGACCGGGCCAGCATTCCCAACATGCGCATCACCATGGGTCACAATCTGCCCATGCGGCACTTCCACGCCTTCCTGGAGCCCTATGCGCCCACCCCCGATCAGCAGTAATGATACTAAAAAAATCACGATGTACTAAGACTGTCTTGGAATCATAACTATGGGCGGCCTTTCCGGAAAGGC
>JAYFPV010000027.1:0-8020 GCA_034927465.1 Lawsonibacter sp. | reverse complement strand
ACACATGGAACGCCACAAAGAAGTATCTTCCCGCGGACACCCGCGTGCACCTGCACCTGTTCGTTTCCTATGATCTGGAATATCACAATACCCAATCCACCGACTACACCAATCTGAGCCAGGACATCGTAGATGCGTTTGACGGCATTGTTTTCGTCGGCGCGAAGAATGCGCTGAGAAGCATGGAGCGCTTGAAGAGCAGCGGCACACTTACCCAATCCGAGCTGAAATGCGTGTTCGGCGCGGGCTATGCTGGAAAGCGAAACGCCGTATTATTCGCGGCCATTGAACGCCGCATGGATTATCTGCTGTTTTTGGACGACGACGAATACCCCATGGCCGTAACCAACAACCATGACGTTTGCCTGTGGAGCGGGCAGCAGGTTTTTCTCTCCCACCTTCAGGAAATCGGGAGTGCCGACTCTACCAACGGGTACCACTGCGGCTACGTTTCTCCCATCCCGCAAATCTCCTTCAACGACGTGCTGACCGAGCAGGATTTCAGCAGGTTCATTGAGGCAATCAGCAATGACATCATCAACTGGGACAGCATCAAACGTCTGATTGGCTCCGGCGGTGTGACCTATGCGTCAACCGAGGTTTTGCGCAGGGGCGAATCAGAGGAGGTTCTCCTGCGCAGCGGCTGCAAATTTATCTCCGGCGGAAATCTGTGCATCAATCTGACGGTGCCGGAACGAACGCTTCCGTTTTTCAATCCGCCAGGCGCACGGGGGGAGGATACCTTCCTGTCCTCCATGCTGCATGACCGCACGGTGCGGAAGGTTCCATGCTATACCTTCCACGACGGATTTTCCATCTATCCGCATCTCCTGGACGGTACGCTGCCGATTCACCTCTCCGCAATTTCAGCCGACACCTCCGCTGTGGTCACGCGCTTTGTCCACGCCTGTATCGGCTGGGTGCGCTACAAGCCGCTTCTGGTCTACATCACGGCTCCGGACGATTACGAGCGGAGGATGATGGCGATTCGGACTGCGCTGAAAAAAACGCTGCCCAAGCTGGCTTCCTATTTTCACGAGGAGCGCTTCTTAACGATCTCTGCCGAGTTTGAAAAATACTGCAAAAATGTCACCCGCTCCCACGAGCAGTTTCTCGCTTCACAGCAGGCGTGGAAAAAAATGATCCGCGCCATGCCCACCTGAATTCAGCTACACGTTTTTTGCTGCTGGCACCGTGCAAAAAAATGCCCCATTTCCACGGCTGGACAAAAGCCAATGGAAATGGGGCGTTTTTTTGCGTTGTGTCACGAACCTAATTGAGACGTATCAGCCCGGAGGCCAGGTCATATCCCGACCGGACAAAACGTGAAAGTGCAGGTGATGCACACTTTGACCGGCCTCCTCCCCGATGTTGGAGACAACACGGTAGCTGTCCAGGCCCAGCTTTTTTGCCACACTGGCAATCACCTCGAAGATATGTGCCACCACGGCGCTGTTTTCTCCGGTCACCTCCGCGACAGAGGCGATGTGGGCTTTCGGAATTACCAGAAAGTGCGTGGGTGCCTGAGGTGCAATGTCGTAGAACGCAAAACACTGGTCGTCCTCATACAGCTTACTGGAAGGGATCTCTCCTCCAGCAATTTTACAGAACAGACAATCTGACATATGGAACCCCCCTTGTTCTACGGTTGTGCAGACCGTTACTACCATTGTACCCCATTTTTCCGGGATTTCAACCAAAATTTTCAGATGCATTCTCTGCGGTGTTCCAACGGAACCGACTCAGCCAAACTAAAAAACGGAACCAGCATAGCTGTTTGGCCATGCTGGCTCCCATTCAAATTTCATGCCTGGTATTTCTATTGCGGAGCTACCAACTTTGAATGATTCTTTGCTCCGCTTACCGCCCCAGCTTCATGGACACCACGTTGTCCACCATGGCAAGGGCATTGTCCACCATCAGCGGATCCTTGCCGCCGCCCATGGCGGAATCTGGCTTACCTCCGCCGGAGCCGCCGGCAATGGCGGATACCTGTTTGATGATGTCGCCGGCCTTGACTCCTTTGGCCACAGCCTCCTTGCCGCAGACCGCCAGGAAGGTAATCTTCTCCCCGCTGACCGCAGCCAGCACCGCCACCACGCTGGAATCTTTGTCACGCAGGAAATCTCCCATTGTGCGCAGACGGTCGGCGTCGGCATCCGGGATGACGGCAGTCAGCACCTTCAGGCCGCCCATCTCATGGGCGGAAAACAGGAACCGCTCCGCCTGACTGATCGCCTCGTGGGCTTTGAATTTCTCCACTGCCTGATTCAGCTGCCTGAGTTCGGCCATGGTGGCTTCCGCCTTCTGCCGAAGCTCCCCCGGCTTGACCTTCAGCGCGGCGGCCGTCTGGAACAGCATTTCCTGATTCCGGTTCATCAGCTTCAGGGATTCTTTACCAGTGGTAGCCTCAATCCGACGGACACCGGAAGCCACGGAAAATTCGCTGGAAATGTGGAACACCCCGGCCTTGGCGGTGTTATCCAGATGCGTGCCGCCGCAGAATTCCACCGAATAGCCCTCGCCCATATCCACCACCCGGACGGTGTCACCATATTTCTCTCCGAACAGCGCGATGGCACCCCGCTGCTTGGCCTTCTCAATGGGCAGTTCCTCGGTACGGATGTCGTATCCCTCCAGCACCGCCTCGTTGACCAGCGCGCTGACCTCGGCCAGCTCCTCGGCCGTCATGGCGGAGAAGTGGGTAAAATCAAACCGCAGGTGGTCTGGCTCTACCATAGAACCAGCCTGATGGACGTGGTCGCCCAGGACAGTACGCAGGGCCTTGTCCAGCAGATGGGTGGCAGAGTGGGCACGCATGATGGCCTTCCGCCGCTGCAAATCAATGGCGGCCCGAACCGTGTCACCCAGCTTCAGGGTACCTTCCGCCAGCTTTCCGTAATGCATATACTTGCCGCCTTTGTTCTTCTGAACATCGGTAACGCGGAAGACCATCCCATCGGCCGTGATCTCCCCGTGGTCGGCCACCTGGCCGCCCATCTCGGCATAGAAGGAGGTCTTGTCCAGCACCACGATTCCTTCCATACCGGGCATCAGCTCCTCGGCCTGTTCGTTTTCCACCACCAGGGCCACCACCTTAGCACCCTCCAGCGCGGTGTGGTCGTAACCCACAAACTTGGTAGCGGGAACCTCCTTGCCGAACTCCACGCCTGCCCAGCCCAGGTCGCCCAGCGCCTCTCGGGCCTTCCGGGCCCGCTGGCGTTGCTCCTCCATCTGCTTGTGGAATTCCGCCTCGTCCATGGTCATCCCCTGCTCCTCCACCATCTCCAGGGTCAGGTCGATGGGGAACCCATAGGTGTCATACAGCTTAAACGCATCCGATCCGGAAAACGTCTTCTCTCCCTTTTCCTTGTGTCCAGCCAGCATTTCGTTGAAGATCTTCAGCCCGCCGTCAATCGTTTTGGAGAAATTCTCCTCTTCCACCCGGATCACTCTGGTGATATAGTCCTGGCGCTCCCGCAGCTCGGGGTAGTGTCCCTCATTTTCGCGAACCACGGTATCGCACACCTGGTAGAGGAAGGGCTCGTTGATGCCCAGCAGCTTTCCGTGACGGGCCGCCCGGCGGAGCAAACGGCGCAGGACATAGCCGCGCCCCTCGTTGGAGGGAAGCACGCCATCGCAGATCATAAAGGTAGCAGAACGGATATGGTCGGTGATGACCCGCAGGGATACATCGGTGGCATGACTCTGGCCATACTTGGCGCCGGTCAGTTCGGTGACCTTGGCGGTAATATTCATCACGGTATCCACGTCGAAGAGGGAGTCCACCCCCTGGCACACGCAGGCCAGGCGCTCCAGCCCCATGCCGGTGTCGATGTTCTTCTGTTTCAGTTCCGTGTAGTTTCCTTCCCCGTCGTTGTTAAACTGGGAAAAAACGTTGTTCCACACCTCGATATACCGATCGCAGTCGCAGCCCACGGTGCAGCCCGGCTTGCCACAGCCGTACTTGGCTCCCCGGTCGTAATAAATCTCGGAGCAGGGACCGCAGGGACCGGAGCCGTGCTCCCAGAAATTGTCCGCCTTTCCAAAGCGGAAGATGTGCTCGGGGGCGATGCCAATTTCCTTATTCCAGATGGCAAAAGCCTCGTCATCTTCCTGATAGACAGAAGGATACAGCCGGCTTGGATCCAGTCCCACCCAGTCCGGGCTGGTCAAAAACTCCCAGGACCAGGCGATGGCCTCGTGCTTAAAATAGTCGCCGAAGGAGAAATTGCCCAGCATCTCGAAATACGTTCCGTGGCGGGCTGTCTTGCCGATGTTTTCGATGTCGCCCGTGCGGATGCACTTTTGGCAGGTGCAGACCCGATGACGGGGCGGCTCCTGCTCTCCAGTAAACCAGGGCTTCATGGGCGCCATTCCGCTGTTAATCAGCAGCAGGGACGCATCGTTTTGGGGGATCAGGGAAAAGCTGGGCAGACGCAGGTGCCCCTTCGTCTCAAAAAAGGACAGAAACATCTCGCGCAGCTCATTTAATCCAAAGGGTTTGGGATCGCTCATACGAATTACCTCCACAATTTTCTTGTATCTCGTTTTTTATGTGTTCTGCATTCAGCCAAACAGAGACTGCTTCTGGGCCTGGAATCCCATAAATTCCATATTGGTGCTAAAGGCTATGCGGTACACCACATTCTTTTTTTCATGCTTGCAGTACAGTACGGCGGTTCCATAGTTCTCTCCGCTTTCCAAGGTCTGTCCGGTCGCCATGGCGTCCTTTTCCTCCACGTATGCACCGCATTTTTCGGTCAGTGCCTGCATGTAGGCCTGAATTTTCTCCGCGCTGCTCTTCTCCTGGCCATCCGCCCGCATCCGGTCATAAACAGCCTGCCAATCCTCATCCGCAAGCAGTGCAACAATCTCCCTGCCCTGCGTCAGCAGTTCAGTCTCGTCCATCCCATCCGGCAGACCGTTGCCTTGGCAGCCCGTCAGCAGGGATACCACCAACACCAATGCTGACAGTCCCGCAATTATTCTCCTCACATCCACCCCTCCAGCTTCAATTCCGACTGGGCATACAGCACAGCATGGCCCGCCAGAAAAACCCGGTCTCCCTCCAGCCGGCAGTACAGCGTCCCGCCCCTTGGCGAGGCCTGCCGTGCTATGAATTCCGATTTTCCCAGCTTACCGGCCCAGTATGGAATGATGTGACAGTGGCCGGAACCGCACACAGGGTCCTCCAAGATCGCGCATTTGGGTCCAAAGGTCCGGGAAACACAGTCATACGCTGTGCCCCTGGCCGTCACCTGACATAAGGCTCCCTTCAGCTGCTTCATGGCCTCAAAATCCGGCTTCAGATGAACCACATCCTCTTCCCGTTCCAGGACGCACACCAAATCCCGAGCCCGCCATGCTTCTACCGGTCGAACCCCCAGTGCAGCCTCCATCTGATCGGTCACCTCCACCGGCTTGAGCGAATAAGCGGGAAAGTCCAGCTCCAGCAGCCCATCCCGCTTTCTCACCCCCAGCATCCCACTTTTGGTTTGAAACTGTACCTGCTCCAGGCCAGGCTCCACATACTCCAAAATCACATAGGCGGCAGCCAGGGTCGCGTGTCCGCAGAGATCCACTTCTTCGCCGGGCGCAAACCAGCGCAGACGGTATCCCGTTTCTTCCTTCACCGCGAAGGCGGTCTCCGGCAGGTTGTTCTCCCCGGCAATGCGGAACATAAGATCATCCTCCGGCCAACGTTCCAGAACGCACACGGCCGCTGGATTCCCTTCAAACACCCGCTCGGCGAAGGCATCTACCACATATTGCCTCATGTCCTTCTCCTTTCCCACAATCAAAAAACCGCCCCTGACACAAGTCAGGGGCGGAAAATTCCACGGTACCACCCTGATGCTACCAAAAAACGTACAAATCCATCCGTGTCCGTGTAAACCATCCCGACAAAACAGACGTACGCAACTCAGCAGATCTCAGTCATCCGGTAACGGGGATGAACCGTCCCGGTCGGCCCGAGCCGTTCCGAAGTGGCCCGCGCGGTCCGGTGTGCCGAGGGCTCTCACCGTCCCCTCTCGCTCATGGCTCTGTTCCGCGCTTTGCTTCATCAATACATTTTGCCTTGTTATTTTATCATGTTTTTCCCTCTTGTCAAGGGATCGGGTCTCTTTTTCTCTTGTTTTCTCTTTTTCTGTTCCAATTTTCAGCTTTCTGCATTTCTTTCGATAAATCCAGAGAATACTATTGCATAACAGGGAAAGCTATGGTAAAATACCAAAGCATTATGTGTTATTATGTGTGGGAGTGCGGATTCTTCGCCCTGTGCCCGGCTTAGCCTGGTTGGCGGAGAAAATGAAGCCCCCAGAAGAAACAACTGAAATTTTAGGAGGAAACAAATCATGGCAGTCGTATCAATGAAGCAGCTGCTGGAGGCCGGCGTTCACTTCGGCCACCAGACTCGTCGGTGGAACCCCAAAATGGCCACCTACATTTACACCGAGCGCAACGGAATCTATATCATTGACCTTCAGAAGACGGTAAAGAAGCTGGAGGAAGCCTACAACTTCGTTCGCAGCCTGAGTGAAAAAGGAGAAACCCTCCTTTTCGTCGGCACAAAGAAACAGGCTCAGGAAGCGGTGAAGGAAGAGGCCGACCGCGTCGGCATGTACTGGGTCAACGCCCGCTGGCTGGGCGGCATGCTTACCAACTTCAAGACCATGCGGGGCCGCGTAGATCGTCTGAACCAGCTTAAGAAGATGCAGGAAGACGGCACCTTCGACATGCTGCCCAAGAAGGAAGTCATGAAGCATGTGGGCGAAATCGCCAAGCTGGAGAAGTATCTGGGCGGCGTTGCCGAGATGAAGAAGCTGCCGGGCGCTTTGTTCGTTGTGGATCCCCGCAAGGAGCGCAACGCCATCAACGAGGCCCGCAAACTGAATATCCCCATCGTCGCCATCGTGGACACCAACTGCGATCCCGACGAGATTGACTACGTCATCCCCGGCAATGACGACGCCATCCGCGCCATCAAGTTGCTTTCCTCTGTCATGGCCAACGCCATTCAGGAAGGCAGACAGGGCAAGGATGAGGCTCCTGCCGCTGCGGCTGAGGCTCCTGCCACCGCGGAGTAATCTGTTTTGTCCCAACACACACAGCGCCCGCCCGCGCGGGCGAGCGCTGTTCTTATCCCAACACAACCCGCCGGTCCCGGCCGGCTGAGATAATATGGAGGTTATTCAAAATGGCTATTACTGCAAAAGACGTACAGAAGCTGCGCGAAATGACCGGCGTCGGCATGATGGATTGCAAGAAAGCTTTGACCGAGGCCGACGGAGACATCGACAAGGCCATTGAATGGCTGCGCGAAAAGGGTCTGGCTGCTCAGACCAAGAAGGCTGGCAAGGTAGCCGCTGAAGGCGTGTCGTATGCCATCGTGGCCGACAATGGCGTGGGCGTGATCATCGAGGTTAACTCCCAGACCGATTTTGTGGCCAAGAACGAGGTGTTCCAGGACTTTGTAAAGACCCTGGCCGCCGTTGTGGCCAGCGAAAATCCCGCCGATGTGGAGGCACTGAAAAACTCTACCTACCCCGGTACCAGCCGCACGGTCGCCGACGTCACCGCCGACAAGGTGCTGGCCATTGGCGAGAACATTCAGATCCGCCGCTTTGTCCGCTATGCCGAGGGTGTAAACGTCCCCTATATCCACATGGGCGGCAAGATCGGCGTGCTGGTCAACCTGGCCGTAGAGGGAATTGAGGCCGACAAGGTGACCGAACTGGGCAAGGACGTGGCAATGCAGATCGCCGCAATGAACCCCGGCTTCCTGGACAAGTCCGACGTTGACCAGTCCACGCTGGACAAGGAGAAGGAGATTTTGCTGGCCCAGGCCAAGGAAGATCCCAAAAACGCCAACAAGCCCGAGAACATCATCGAGAAAATGGTCATGGGCCGTGTCAGCAAGTATTACGAGGAAAACTGTCTGCTGCAGCAGGCCTTTGTCAAGGAGAACAAGCTCTCTGTGGAGAAGCATGTGGCCGAGGTGGCCAAGCAGCTCGGC
>JAYFPV010000125.1:0-4239 GCA_034927465.1 Lawsonibacter sp. | reverse complement strand
CTGATGCCGGTTATCATTTTAGGCGGGATCTATGGCGGCATCTTCACCCCCACCGAGGCGGCGGCGGTCTCTTGCGTTTACGGTCTGGCGGTTGGCGTGTTTGTTTACAAAACCGTTCGCATGAAGGAGTGTTATTTAATACTGATTGACTCCGCCAGGCAATCCGCAGTGGTTATGTTTATCGTATGCTCCTCCAGTATCTTTGGATATCTGGTTACCATTAATGGAATCGCCACCGCTGCGTCCAACCTGCTCATCGAAGTTTCCGGCGGCAGTAAGTTTTTGTTCCTGCTGATTGTCAACATTCTGCTGCTGATTGTGGGCTGTTTCTTGGATGGCAACAGCGCCTTTTACATCTTTACCCCCATTCTGTACCCTGTGGCGATGAAGCTTGGCATTGATGGACTGGCCTTTGGTGTGCTGATGGTGATGAACCTTGCCATCGGCATGGTGACTCCCCCTGTGGGCGTCAATCTGTACGTGGCATGCAGCCTTGGCAATGTGTCCATTAAGGAGATCTGCAAAGGGGTACTCCCCTTCCTGTTGGCAGCAATTTTGACGCTGCTGATCATCACTTATTTTCCGATCTTCTGCACCTTCCTTCCCAGTTTGGCCACGGCTGCCTGACTTTGTGACCTTGCCCGCAGTGCTGCGGGAACAAAATAAAATTTGTACAGATAAGAAAGGAATATCATGATTATGGAAATGCGCATGAAAAATATGTCCTGGACTCAGTTTGACGAACTGAGGAAGACCACAAAAACTGTCATTCTACCCAGCGGGGCATTTGAAGTCTATGGACCTCATATGCCTTTGGGCTCGGATATTCTGGTCTCCGAGGCGCTGTGTAAACTGGTGGCGGAGAAGGCCAACGCCGTGATTGGACCCTGTCTGGAGGTAGGCCAATCCCAGAACCTATATGGGTTCCCCGGCACCATTTATATCCGTCCCGTAAGTCTGAAGGCCGTTTATCGCGACATCATCGAGGGGATGATTAAGTGGGGCTTCACCGAAATCTTTGTGCTGAACCTACATCTTGGCAATACGTTCCCCCTCAATGAGCTGTTGTCGGACATTGAGGACGAGCATCCAGGCGTCAAGTGCGGGCTGATTGGCTTCTGGCAGTTCATCTGGAAGTACACGGATGTATTCGAGACTCCGGCACCTCACGGCCATGCCAGCGAGGCAGGCACTTCTGTGATGCTGCATTTGTATCCCGAACTGGTGGATATGAGCAAGGCGCCCAACTCCCCCGCCCTGTGGAAAAACGAGTGGCCCAGCTTCAACATCTATCGCCACTACGACCAGTATTCCGTCACCGGCACCATGGGTGATGCCACCAAGGGCACAGCGGAAAAGGGCAAAATTGTTGTAGACCGCTTTGTGGACGAGGTTGTAGACTTCATCAATCGCTATCTGCGCAATCATGACTGAGAGAAAAGGCCACTCCTGCCAGAAATAAGAAATCAACATAGTAAGAGAGGGGTTATTACACATGATTAAAGTTGCGATTTGTCAGTGCGGAAGTCTTGGAACTGCCAGTGAGAACCTGGAAAACATGGTGCGCCTGTTCAAGAAAGCGATGGAAGGGAACATCAATGTTGATGTGGTGACCTTCCCGGAATACTGCTATTACTCCCCTTTGGACATCAACGAGTCCCGGCAGGTTGCCATCGATCTGGATCAGCCCCACATCTTCCTGGACACCATGAAGGCTTTGGCCAAAGAATACCACGTCAACCTGATCCCCGGGAGCTTTGTAACCAGAGCAGACGACGGACGGGTTAAGAACACCATTGTGTTCATCAACCGGGACGGCGAAATCATTGCCAGGTATGACAAGATCCATCTGATGGTGGCCGCGTCCTATGACGAATCTGCTTACGTTTCCCCCGGCAGCCAGATGTGCGTGTTCGATTCGGACCTTGGACGCATCGGCATGATGGTGTGCTATGACCTGCGCTTCCCGGAGCAGGCCCGCTCCATGTGTCTGGACGGAGCCAAGGTGCTGTTTGTCTCTTCCATGTTCCCCGCCGGTGCCCCCCTGCCTACCCGGGTGGATGACTGGGACATTCTGGTCAAGAGCACCGCGTTGACCAACATGACTTATGTGGTGGCGACAAACCAGTTTGGCAGCGTACATGGGGAGAACTCCTTTGGCCGCTCCTGCCTGGTGGATCCCAAGGGCCTGGCCGAGGCCTTTGCCGGTGGCCGCGAGTGCATCGTCTATGGCGAAATTGACCTGGAGTATCAGGCGGCACTGCAGGAGAACCTGGGTGTGTGGCGCAACCGGCGACCCGATGTTTATCGTGTCTGATTGATTCCATAAATTTTGAAAGGAGCACACCAATGAAAAAAATAATTTCTCTTCTTTTGTCAGCCGCTATGGCGCTTTCCCTTGCTGCTTGCGGCGGCGGGAACAGCGGTCAGAGCAGCGCTCCCTCCCGAAGTGCATCAGAGAGCCCCTATGATAAGCTTAATCTGAAGATTTCGGTGAATACCGGGGAAGCCGGCATTGATTTCATGACAGCGCAAAAGTTTGCGGATCTCATCAAGGACGCCTCTGATGGCCAGATCCAGGCAACCGTGTACGGCAACGGCCAGCTGCAGGGCGGCGATATGTCCAAGTCTGTTGAAACCCTGCTGGCTGGCGGCACCTTCGAACTGTGCGTGGTTTCCGGCACCGTTCTGAGCGCCGTGGAGGAAAAGTTCCTGACCAGCTCGCTGCCGTTCGTGTTTAAGGACTATCAAGCGGCGGACGAATATCTGACCTCTACCGGCGGCGCATACTATGAAAAGCTGGCGGCGGAAAAAGGCATGACCATGCTGGGCCTGTTCCACAACGGACTGAAGCAGATCACCAACAGCAAAAAGGAGTGCCATCTGCCCAGCGATTACTCCGGGATGAAGATCCGCATCCCCAGCGGCGAAGTTTCCATGATGACCTACAAGGCCTATGGCGCAGATCCGGTTGCCATGACCTGGGGTGAGGTTTACACTGCCCTACAACAGGGAACGGTGGATGGCCAGGACAACAGCTATATGACCATCAACTCGGGCAGCATTCAGGAGGTTAACAAATATATCACAGAGGCCAACTGGCAGTATGAGTACTATACTTTGATTGCCAACTCCAATGATTTTAATCAGTGGAATGAAGCCACCCAGCAGCTGATCCTGGAAAAGGGCAAGGAGGCCTGTGAGTGGGGCCGCCAATATCAGGAGGATGCCGAGGGCGGGATTAAGGAAGACTTCGTCAAGCAGGGGGTCATTATCACCGAGCTGACCCCCGAAGAGCATCAGGCCTTTGTGGATGCGACGGCCGATGTCAGAGCTTACTTTATCCAAAAGTTTGGTGACGAGGCCTGCACCGCTTGGGGCATCACCGGATAACCATTCGCAAATTGCCATCATTTCGGACGGGTTCGCTGCAAAGTCACGTTTTGCAGCGAACCCGGTTTTTTATGGCATAATAAAAATAGCGAAACAGATTGCTGGATGGTGCCGTTTGTGATATCTTGGGAAAAGAGGCATGGCGGTGAAAAGGAGCGTGGTTCAGGATGAAACGGATTGTGATTGCAGAGGATGAGCCCATCACCCGTATGGATCTGTCCGAAGCACTGGAGGAACTGGGGTGCTGCGTGGTTGGGACAGCGTCGGACGGATTCGACGCGATTGAGCTATGCAGGGAACATCGGCCGGATGTTGTACTGATGGACATCAAGATGCCGGTATTCGATGGTTTGGCCGCTGCGGAAGCCATTCTGGCGGAAGAGACGGCGGGCTGTGTGATCCTTCTGACCGCGTTCAGTGACGGTGATATGATTCAGCGTGCCCAGCGGGCTGGTGTGACCGCCTATCTGGTGAAGCCGGTGGATCCAAAGTCACTTTTGCCCACGATTGAGGTGGCGTTTGCCCAAAGCCAGCGTCTGAAGGACAGCCGGGAGGAAACTCGAAGGGCCCAGAAGAAGATCAACGAGGACAGACGAATTCTTAAGGCACAGGGACTTTTAGCAAAAAAACAGAACTGCTCCCCGGAGGAGGCATATCAATGGCTCCGAAAGTCGGCCATGGACAAGCGGATACCCATGGCAGCACTGGCGGACGCGATTCTGGCGCAGGAAGAGCGGGCCGACCCCGTTGCGGCGGTCAAACGACTGCTGATGGAGGAATGGGGCATGTCGGAGGAAAAAGCCTATCGGCGCATTGCTGACCATGCCAAGGTGAATTTCCTTTCCA
>JAYFPV010000153.1:0-14686 GCA_034927465.1 Lawsonibacter sp. | reverse complement strand
TTTCCACAAAGTGTGGTGGCCGCGCTTCTGGAGCGGCTGCGGATCCATCTGGTGCTGGGCTGGTTGGGGTGCTATGTGGCGGGGGGGTATTTATACCATTATACCATCGGCCGGCTGTCTGAATTCCTGCTGTACGGGTTTGGAATTCTGGGGATGGCACTTACCCTGATGGGAAACGCCATCTTAGGCGGAGGGAGAGAACTGTGGTATTTGTATACTGCGCCCAATGTGGTGCTTACCGCTGTCGCCTTCTGCACGCTGTTTCGTTATGTGCTTGGCATCAGCGAAGAGCGGTCCCGTCAGCGGGCAGTTTATGAATTAGGTTCCTATGCCTTCGGAATCTATCTGTTCCATCAGATTTTGGTTTTGGTGTTTCGGTGGCTGGACCTGTCTGTACCGGCCCTTTCTCCGGTCATTTCCGTACCCCTTTTTGCCGCAGTGTACTTTCTTCTGTCCATCCCGTTTACCTGGCTGTTGCATCGCATCCCGGGGATCGGAACTTACTTAACCTGATCAAACATTGATCCCCACCGGTTTAGCCAGTGGGGATCAATTTGTGAAGAAATAAACTTACAGGATCATAGCGCCGAAGAAGCCGGCAACGGCCAGGGGAATATTGTAGAACAGGAAAGTGGGCACGCAGGTGTCCCAGATATGGTCGTGCTGTCCGTCTGCGTTCAGACCGGCCGTGGGGCCCAGGGTGCTGTCAGAAGCGGGGGAACCGGCGTCGCCCAGAACCGCAGCGCAGGCAATCAGACAGGCGGTGGCGCCAACGCTGATGCCCATCTTTTGGCACATGGGGACGTACAGAAGGGCAATGACAGGGATGGTGCCAAAGGAAGTGCCGATGCCCATGGTAATCAGCAGGCCAATGAGAATCAATACAATCAGGAAAATGGCTTTGCTGTTGCCCAAAATGGCCAGGGTGGCGTCAATCAGGGAGTCCACGGCACCCGTGTTTCTGACTACGTTGGCATAGCCGCCGGCGATTAGCATAACAAAGGAGATCATGCCCATCAGACGGATGCCCTCGGCAATGGTGCCGTCGCTGTTGCGCAGCTTGATGGCACCGCCGATGATCATGATGGCGATGCCCAGCAGAGCACCCAGAGGCATGGAGTCAAAATACAGCTGACCGAACAGGACGGCGGCAATGGCGATCAGAGCCACGATGTGATTTCGGTTCAGGTGCAGATCCTCCGGGTTGATCTGTTGACCTGCCAGCTCGATGTCCTGGTACTCGCGGGGCTTGCGGTAGAACCACCAGGAACCAATCAGACCGACCAGCATTCCGGCGCCAAGAATTAGGGTGAAGGGCCAGACCTCCATTAGCTCAATGGGCATGCCGTTGGCGGTCATATTGTCGGCCACGATACCCTGAAAAATGGTCCCGTAGCCAATTGGGATACTGATGTACATGGCAACCAGACCAAACTCAGTGACGCAGGCGGCCTGTCGGCGGTCAATTTTCATCTTATTCATCAGCATCAGCAAGGGGGGATAGAGAATTGGGATGTAGGCGATGTGGATGGGGATAATGGTGCCGGAAATACAGGCGCAGAGTACGAAAGTAAGCAGCAGGACCCATTTGCGCTCCTTGACCATGGAGGCAATTTTTTGCCCCAGAATCGTGGCCAGGCCGGTGTCGGCCAGAGCGGCGGCGAAGGTGCCAAGCAGCAGATAAGCCAGGGCGTTGGTTCCGTTGCCGTCCAGACCGCCAATAATGCCGGTCATGATGTCGCCGGGGCCCATGCCGGCGGACAAGCCGGCCACCATGGCTGCTACAAGAAGGGACAGAATCACGTTCAGTTTATACAAGCACAGCACGCACATGACAATAACAGAAAGCGTGACCGGGTTACGAATAATTTCCCACATTTAGTAAACTTCTCCTCTCATTAATCTGAAAAGATATCTCGGGGACACCGTGTCCTGATTAGACAATTCGATGGGCATCACCTCCAGCTGGATTGTTTGCATACAAGTCTTTTCTGTTGTGTTGGATTGTAACAAATAAGAACCGATGTAAGACATAAAAATTATAAAATAAGACCAACGATAAATTGCCGATGGATCACAAAAAGAAAAATGAAGAAAATTGTTGAAACGTGAGAATTTTTTGGATATTAAAGGAAGAAAAAAGGGAGGGAGCAAGGACATAACATATCTTGACTTGTGAGGAAAAAATGAAGTGAAGCGGACGTGGAGACACCAGTGCTAAAACTGCAAAAAAAGCAAAAAATATGAACTCAATTTTGATATTTATCACAAGAAACAAATCACTGTCGACAGTTTATCGACAGAAAGCCGATAAACTAAGTCCATAATGAGAACGATGTAAGACATGGAATGCTCAGATTGAAACTGGAGGATGATAGTTGTTATGGCAAACGACGTTTATTTGGATGGCAACAGCCTGACAGTGGATCAGGTGGTTCAGATCGCACGTCATGGAGCAAAAGTGGCCCTGACGGACGAGGCAAAGAAGGCAATTCAGGTCTCGCGGGACATTGTGGAGAAAAATGTGGCGGAGCATAAGGTGGTCTATGGCCTGAGCACCGGATTCGGGAAGTTTGTCAACGTGGCCATTCCAGAGGAAGACCTGGATCAGCTTCAATATAACCTAATTGTTTCCGATGCCTGCGGTGTGGGCGATCCGTTTCCCGAGGATGTAACCAGAGCCATTATCTTGCTACGGGCCAACGCGCTGGCTAAGGGCTATTCCGGAATTCGCCTCTCCACCGTCGATACGCTGCTTGAAATGCTGAATAAGGGTGTGCATCCCGTGATCCCGGAAAAGGGCTCTGTGGGTTCCAGCGGCGACCTGTGTCCGCTGGCACACATGGTCATGCCCATGATCGGCGAGGGCGAGGCCGTCTATCAGGGCAAGGTGATGCCCGGTGCCGAGGCCATGAAGGCCGCCGGAATTCCCATCGTGCGGCTGAAGGCCAAGGAGGGCCTGGCGCTGATCAACGGTACCTGCGCGATGATGGGCGTGGCCAGTCTGGCTATTTACGATGCCGAAGTTATTACCAAGACCGCTGACATCTCCGCCTGCCTGACCGTGGATGCACTGGAAGGCATCGTGGATCCCTATGATCCTCGTCTTCAGAAGATCCGCCCCCACAAGGGACAGATTGATGTGGCCGCCAACTTCAGACAGATCCTGGCCGGCAGCGGCCTGACTGTCCACCAGGGCGAGGTCCGCGTGCAGGACGCCTACACTCTGCGCTGCCTGCCACAGATCCACGGCGCCAGCCGCATGGCCTATGACTATGTGCGTCAGGTCATCGAAACCGAAATCAACTCCGTGACCGATAACCCACTAATCTTCCCAGACAACGGGGACATCTTTTCCGGCGGAAACTTTCACGGCCAGCCTGTGGCCATTGCAATGGACACCCTGGGCATCGCAATGGCGGAGTATGCCAACGTGGCCGAGCGCCGCATTGAACGTTTGGTCAACCCCCAGCTCAGCGGGCTGCCCGGGTTTCTGACTCCTGTGGGGGGCATCAACGACGGTTTCATGGTGGCCCAGTACGCCGCCGCCGCGCTGGTGTCGGAAAACAAGATTTTGGCCCACCCCGCCAGTGTGGACAGCATCCCGACCTCAGCCAACCAGGAGGACCATGTGAGTATGGGCACCATCGCTTCCCGGAAGGCTGCCACAATCATCCGTCATGCCCAAAGTGTGCTGGCCGTGGAGCTGCTCTGCGCTGCTCAGGCCGCCGACTTTAAAGACAGCAGCAAGTTGGCCAAGGGAACCAGGGCCGCCTATGACCTGCTGCGCAGCGAAGTGTCCTTTATGGAGCAGGACCGCGCCATCTATCTGGATATGAACAAGGTCACCGAGCAGATCCGCCAGGGCAAGTATGTTCAGGCCGTTGAGATGGCCGTGGGCGCCCTGAACTAATTTTAGTGTCTCACGCAGAAATCCCACCCTGCGGCTGAGAGATACAATCCCTCTTTCCGTACAGCCTCCTGGCCCCTCACCAGGAGGCTGCATCTTTTGATGCGGAGCTTCCTTGCTGTGATACGGCTCCATACGCCATAAAGAAAGCGGCCCCCCGCATCCGGAACACAGTCCGGTGCGGGGGGTCGCTCGGTTCAATTATGAAAGAGGAGAGGTCGGAGAACAACGGTTGCCAATCTGACGGGTGGCTTAGAAACCGAAAGCCAGTGCACCGCCGTCTACTGCAAAGTCCTGCCCGGTGATGTATTGTGCGCCGTCGCTGAGCAGGAACTTGGCCATTTCGCCCAGATCCCGGGTATCGCCAAAGGCGTGAACCGGCATGCGGGCCAAAATGGCGGCTTTTCGCTCCGGAGTCATGACCTGCTTGCTCATCTCGCTGGGGAACCAGCCCGGGGCGATGCTGTTGACGCACAGGTTGTCGTTGGCCCACTCCACGGCGAGTCCGCGGGTCATGCCGCATACCGCGGCTTTGCTGGTGCAATAAGGAACCACTTCGCTGAAGCCAAGGTGAGCCGCCATGCTGCTGATGCTGACAATTCGGCCCTTGTAGGGGCTGAGCTTGAGATAGGGGTAACACAGCTGGCACAGCCGGAAAATGCTGGACACGTTGACCTGGAGGATGTGTTCAAAGTCCTCCATGGGGAAGGTTTCGGCCCGGCACTTCTTGGTGACGCCGGCGTCATTGATTAGAAAATCAAGCCTGTGCCGGTTTGCAATGTCGGCGACCAGGGTGGCCATCCCAGCATAGTCGGTCACGTCTCCACGGACATGGATGACGCCGGGGGTACTGGGGGCCAGACCTTCTTTCACGGCTCCGGTGCGGCTGAGGGCAAAGACGGTGGCACCGGCTTGGGCCAACGTATTGGCAATGGCATATCCAATGCCGCTGCTGCCGCCGGTGACAATGCCGACGCGCCCTTTTAACTCATTCATCTCAGAAAACTCCTTTCCTGAATCAGAGCGCCTGACAGCGATAGCTGTGGCAGGTGCGTTCAATTAGATTCCAGTCCAGATCCGCGCCGACACCGGGGGCATCCGGTACATAGATTCGACCATCCCGGATGGGCAGGTCCCCTTTCATGGGGAGACGGTAGTTGTCTTCCGGGACAAAATACTCAAAGTACTCGCAGTTGCGGATGGCACAGCTGACGTGGACATTGACTAGATCCATGTAGTTCATGGTGGTGGTGTGCAGTTCGCAGTTCATCCCGAAGCCGTCGGCCATGTGAGCAATCTTCAGCGTTCCGGTCACGCCGTCCTTCCAGCTTACGTCAGCCCGGACTATGTCGGCGGCGCGCTGGGCGATGGTCTGGGCCACACCCCAGTGACAGCCGCGGGTGGTTTCGGTGGCTGCGATGGGGATGTCCAGCGTACGGCACAGCTCGGTGTATTTGTACAGCTCGAAGTCACGGAAGGGTTCCTCAAACCACTTGTAGCCCAACCGCTCCAGCTGGCGGCCAACCCTGACCGCGTCTCCCATGGTGTACTCGCCCACCGGATCGCTCATCAAAATGTAGTCCGGGCCGACCGCATCGCGGATGGCCTGATGGACTGCCAAATCGAACTCCACCGGCCCGCCGGGATGGGCCTTATAGCCGGGGATTCCTTTCGCCTTATAGTACAGGGCCTCGTCCACATAGGTCTGCACGTTGCCGTGAAAGTTCCCGCTGGCATAGACCGGCAGACTGGTGCGGCAGGCGCCGATGTATTTATAAAGGGGAAGTCCGGCGGCCTTGGCGCACAGATCCCACAGAGCCACATCAATTGGACCAGGCAGAAAAACCGGGAAAAAAGCCTCATGCCGGTCCACGTTCCAAAGGTCGTAGAAAATAGCCTCATGATCGTGGGGATCCCGGCCCAAAACCACCGGGGCGATGCTGTCGTGCAGATAGCTTTCGCTGACGCCTCCGCTGCGGGCGGCCATACAGGTGGCAATGCCTTCCACTCCCGTATCGGTGGTTAGCTTGATGGCAATGACGTCCCACCCCATTTTGGCGCCCCCCTGCCGTTTGGCGTCAAAGAGACATTTGCCCCGGTCTACCCACCAGGTTTCAAATTTGGTCACGATCATTGATGATTTCCTCCCATAAAATTTCTTCTGGCCAAAAGTGTACTTGAATTATATCACTATTAACATTATGATTCAAGTGATATATTACAAAAGCTAAACAATTTTGAAAAATATACTCTGGTTAGGGACATTTTGGATGGGATGGGGTTTGCACATCAGTTTCTCCTCCCGGAGCTGCAGCCAATCCGGGCGGATATGAAACTGGCGGGGTGGGCCTGCACGGGGTTGGAGTACGGCGTGTTTGCATCGCAGAAAAAGCCGTTCGGTTATTTGACAGAGGCATTGAATCAGCTGAAGCCCAATGGCGTTTATATTACCACTGGGGCGCACAACAGCACACTTCGGGGCGAGCTGCTCACTGCCACCGCTTAAACGAGAAGTGCGGTCGGTGCGGTGCTGGATAGCGATACCCGCAATACTCCGCAGGTGCCCAGCCAAAAATATTCCGTGGGCGCTGGGCTCAGGACTCCTCCATCCGCACCAATGTGGTGGACTACCGCTGTCCCATCCAGATCGGGCAGGTGACGATTCAGGATGGAGATCTGGGGTTTAGTGACATGGATGGCGTTGTCATTCTTTTGCGGCGGGCGGTGGAACCCTGCGACCCCCCGAGCGGAGGATTCTTTGACTGGCGGAAAGGCCCCGCCGCAAACTGCGGGGCCACAATGGCATTTTTATGCGAGACCGGAACGGATGGCGTTTAAAGATCGGATCATGGAGTGGTTGATGTGCAGGATGATAGTATCCCGGATATCTTTTTCATTTTCCCGCAGCAGCGCGTCAATGATGGCGCAGTGCTGGCTTAAGTCGGATTCCCGGAAATCAGGCGCGCTTTGACGGACCGCATTTTGATGTGCCGCATACATGGCCAACCGAACCTGGCTGACCATCAGTGTGTTGTACATGTCCATCAGAATATGATTCTCAGTAATCGACATCAAATAAGAGTGAAAGTTGCTGTCCAGTAAAAAACGCTCCAAGTCGTTTATTTGGATGGATTTCTGAAATTTTTGCTGGTACTGAAGCAGCGTGCCTTTGGAATACAGCGTTTTGTACTCTTCAATTAACGTTGGCTCAATGAGCTTGCGGGCTTGGTACAAATCATTGACACCCTTTTCTGTCAGTAGGGAGACGCGCATCCCTTTTCGAGGGAAGATGTCTACCATGCCCTCTTTCTGCAAAAGCAGGAGTGCCTCCCGCAGCGGAGTGCGGCCCAAGCCCGTTTTCTCCACAAGCTGTTTTTCGTTGATCTCCTGGCCGGGCAGATATTCGCAGTATACAATTTTTTGGTAGAGATACTCATACGCCTGATTTGCCATGGGCTTAATCCGCTTTTCTGTCACCCCGGAGTCCCCCCTCGTTATCCTAAGCCGACGTCGGGCAGCATGCCCCCAAAAAGTCGGCTGGTCAATACTGACAATAATGATACAAAAAGTTTGGGCAAAAAGCAAGAGATAGATAAAGAAAATCAGTTGATTTATATTAGAAGCTCTGATATAATAGCTGTGATATATCAAATGGCTTAAAAGTACCGGAAAGGAATATCAGGCTATGAACGACACAGAGGCACGGATTAAAGACATTCGCATTTTTCAGGCGGTGAGCAAAATCAGTCAGCCCATCGCAGACGCCACCCACGACATCAGCAAGATCGCTTTTTATGTGCTGGAGGTGGAGACAACCGGGGGTGCAATCGGTCAGGGCTACCTTCTTAGCTTTCATTACAGTCCCAATGCGATTGAAGGGGCATTGAAGGATCTGAAAAAGTTTATTCTGGAGCACAGCTACCATGTCTATGAAACAGCCCAAGTCCAAAAGGATTACGAGATTGAAAGCGAGTACTTTGGTATCGTAGGCCTGCAGCGCTGGGCGCTGGCCACGTTGAACGTAGCCATGTGGGATGCCTGGAGCCGGGCCAATGATCAGCCGGTTTACCGGATGTTCGGCTGTCACCGGAAGCCGATTCCCGTCTATGGCAGCGGAGGATGGATCAGCTATAGCGACGAGGAATTGGTAAATGAGGTTGTCAACTATAAAAAACGAGGCTTCACTGCCGTTAAGATCAAGGTAGGCAGTCCGGACATGGAGCGAGACATCCGCCGTTTGCACCTGGTGCGGGAGGCCGTCGGTCCGGAACTGAAAATCATGATGGATGCCAATCAGGGCATGGATGTGCCCAGCTCGATCAAGCTGATCAGTCAGGTGGAGGATTTGGGCATCTTCTGGTTTGAAGAGCCGGTCGCCAACCACGATTTTGAGGGATATGCTACCATTCACGCTAAAACACGCATCAGCTTGGCTATGGGCGAGCGGGAATACAGCACGGTGGCTCTGCGCGAGCTGATCGGCCGCCGCGCACTGGATCTGTGGCAGCCAGACCTGATCCGGCTGGGCGGGGTGGAGGCTTGGCGCGACAGTGCGGCGCTGGCCAACGCTTACAATATTCCCGTGCTGCCTCACTATTATAAGGACTACGACGTGCCGCTGCTGGCTACCGTCTCCAATCCTTACGGGGCGGAGAGCTTCGACTGGATTGACGCGATCATTGATGAGCCGATGGCCATTCAAAATGGCTTTGCGATTCAGCGGGAAGGCAACGGATGGGGATTCCGATTCCTGCCCCAGTGTATGACAGAGGTACGATAACGCCTGATTTCAGGAGAAAGGTTTTGTGTTTGATGGATTCGATTGTCATCACCGAGCCCTGGAGGGCAGTTACCCTCCAGCGTCCCGTTCCAAAGCCCGGGAAAGGGGAGGCCCTTTTAAAAATGCTGGTGGGCGGTGTTTGTGGCAGTGACCTGGCGTCTTACCGCGGACAGTCCGCTTATGTCAGCTATCCAAGAACCATTGGGCATGAATTTGCGGCCCAGGTGGTTGAGGTGGCGGAAAACGAGTATGGCATCCGACCTGGCATGATTGTGATGGGAAATCCCTATTTCAACTGCGGAACCTGCTACAGCTGCCGCCGTGGGTTTGTCAACGCCTGCGTTCACAACGAGACGATGGGGGTACAGCGGGAAGGTGCATTCAGCGAGTACTTCACCATGCCGGTGGAACGCCTGTACGATGGACATGGGATCGCGCCCAAAGCGCTGGCGCTGGTGGAGCCGTTCTGTATCAGCTATCACGGCGTTAGCCGCGCCAAGATTGTGCCGGGAGATAGGGTGCTGGTCATGGGCGCCGGAGCCATCGGCATCCTGGCGGCGGTCGCCGCCCGAAGCTTTGGGGCGAAGGCATACATCACCGACGTAGCGGGAGAAAAGGTCAACGCCGCGATCCGGGACTTTGGACTGGAAGGCGGATTTGTGAATGACACACCGGATGCGCTGGGTCGATTTACCAGAGAAATTACCGGAGACGACGGGTTTGATGTCACCGTGGAAGCGGTAGGCGCTCCAAGTACCTTCCTGGGTTGTGTCCAGGCAGCGGCCAGTCGGGGCAGGGTGGTGGTCATTGGCGTGGCCAAACACAGCGCAGACTTCAACTTTTTAGAGATGCAGCGCAAGGAATTGAATATGTTTGGCAGCCGGGCCGCGACAAAAGCCGATTTTGCCGCCACCATGAAACTGGTAAAAGATGGGTTCGTGGATTTGACACGCCTCATCTCCCGTACTTACTCCCCGAAAGACGCGGAACACGCGTTTCAAGACATGGATCAACACTCTGCCCAAATCGTGAAGGCGGAGTTTGAGTTTTCGCAATACGCCAATGAATAGAATGAGAAGGAAAGGAACGAATATCATGAAAAAGAAACTTGCTCTTTTGCTTGCAGCAGCTTTGTGTCTCAGCGTCTGTACCACCGGCTGCGGGAAATCCTCTTCCGGCAGTGCCGGCTCCTCCACTTCCAGTGGATCCAGCACCAGTACCCCCTCAAGCAGTACGCCTGCAGACGTTGTGACCATTCAGGTCGGATTTGAGAATACCGCCGACGAGCCCATTGGAAAAGCGGTTCAGAAGTGGTCTGATCTGGTGAATGAGAAGAGCGGCGGTACCATGAAGCTGGAGTTGTTCCCCAATAGTGCGTTGGGAAGCAAGAGTGAACTGATTGACCAGATGGTGATGGGAGAAAATATCATTACCATCGCAGACGGCGCGTTCTATGCTGATTACGGTGTGCCCGATATGGGAATTATGTATGGCCCCTTCTTCTTTGAAAGCTGGGATGATGTGTGGAAACTGCTGGACAGCGACTGGTATGCCGATCAGTGCCAGAAGCTGGCCGACAAGGGCCTGACCATTCTGGCTTCCAACTGGGTTTATGGCGAGCGTGAGCTGATGACCACAACCAAGGTAGTGACCCCTGCTGACCTGAAGGGTATGAAGATCCGTCTGGCCAACAGCCAGATTTATGTGGAGGGCTTCAATGCTCTGGGTGCGACTGCGGTTCCCATGGCTTTGGGCGATGTGTACACCGCGCTGCAGAACGGAACTCTGGACGGCGTGGAGAATCCCCTGTCCACCCTGTACGGCCAGAGCTTCCAGGAAGTGACCAAGTACATCCTGATGACCGGCCACATTAAGAACTTTACTACTTGGTGTGTCGGCACCAGCTACCTGAGCTCCCTGACACCGGAGCAGCAGGAGCTGCTGAAGAGCACCGGTGAAGAGGCTGGCCTGTACAACAACGATCTGCAGACTGCCGCCAACGGCGAGTATAAGCAGAAGCTGGTCGATGCCGGTGTGGAAATCACTGACCTGACCGCCGATCAAATTGCCGAGTGGAAGGACGCCGGTCGCTCCTTCTATGATATGGGCAGCACCTTCGGCTGGAGTGACGGCCTGTACGAGACCACTCAGGCCGCCATGGGCAAGTGATCGTTCAAGTAATAACCCGGGAGGAGGGGCCGCTTGGCCCTTCCTCTCATGATTCCAGTTGGAGGACGAGAACCAATGTAAAAAATGCTAGACGTCCTGGTAAAAGTGGAGACGGTGGCGGCATCAATTATTCTGGCGGCGCTGATCACCTGTACTTTCATCGGTGTAATCGCACGTTATCTCTTCAGTGATCCATTTACATGGGAAGAGGAATTTCAACTGGCGTGCATGGTTTGGATTACCTTTTTGGCCGCTCCGGTTGCCTTTCATACCAAAAGCCATGTGGCCATTGAAATTCTGGTGGACGCCTTTCCAAAAAAGGTTCAGCGCGTGGTGGAAGTGTTGATTATGGTCATCATGTATGTGATCTTAATTTACTTCTTTTTCCGCAGCCTGGACTTTCTTGCGGTGCTTGCAGGCACCAGCCGGAAGACCCCCATTTTGAAGATCCCATATGCCGGGATTTATGCCGTTGCGCCGGTTTCCATTGTGCTGATGCTGATCAGCTATACGTATATGGCCGTCAAGGGATTCCGGCACAGCCAAACGTCTGAGACAGAGCAGAAGGAGGGAGAATCGTGAATACACCTGTGATCGCGATGGTTGTGGTCCTTCTTGTACTGTTGTTTTTGAAAGTTCCCGTTTTTGCGTCGGTGCTGGGGGCTTCGGTGGCTTATTTCGTTCTGAAACCCAGCGTCAATCCTGCAGTTTTTGCGCAGCAGGCTATTACCGGTGCGGAGAGCGTTACCCTGTTGGCCATTCCGTTCTTCGTCTGTGCCGGGGTTTTAATGAATTACACCGGCGTGACCAAGCGGATTATGGACTTTTGTTCTGTGGTGACAGGCCGGTTGTACGGCGGCCTGTCACAGGTAAACGTGCTGCTGTCCACGCTGATGGGCGGTCTGTCCGGCTCTGCCCTGGCAGATGCGGCGATGGAGGCAAAAATGCTGGTGCCTGAGATGGAGCGCAACGGCATTGGCAGAGCCTTCTCCACGGTGGTCACCGCCGCCTCCAGCATGATTACCCCTTTGATTCCACCTGGAATCGGATTGATTTTGTACGGCTGTATCGCCAATGTTTCCATCGGGAAGCTGTTTATCGCGGGCTTTGGCCCTGGTGTTCTGCTTTGCATTACCATGATGTTTATGGTGTCCCGCATTTCCCGCAAGCGCGGCTATCTTCCACGGCGCAAGGAAAAGATGACCGGCGGTATGTTCTGGAAGTCCTTCCGGCCTGCCATTTTACCTCTGTGCCTGCCAATCATTATCATTGGCGGTGTCCGATTTGGCATTTTTACAGCCACGGAGGCCGGGTCGGTGGCCATCGTATACGCTGCGGTATTGGGAGTTTGGTATCGTGAACTGGGCGGCAGAGAATTTGCGCTGAGCCTGAAGGAGACGCTGACGACCACTTCGTCGATTATGCTGATTGTGGCGGCAGCCTCAACCTTCTCCTGGATTTTGACCAAGGAACGGATTCCGCAGCAGTTTACGGAGTGGCTGATTACCGTCATCGACAACAAATGGGTGTTCCTGGTAGCGGTGGATATTTTCTTGATTTTTGTTGGCATGTTTGTGGAAGGCAACGCCAGTATGATTGTGTTGGTTCCCCTGTTTGCGCCCACCGCCGCCGCCTATGGAATTGATCCGATCCACTTTGCCATGGTATTTATTTTCGGAAACGCCATTGGTGCCTTTACACCTCCTATGGGGACATTGATGTTTGTCACCTGCGGTGTGACCGAGTGCAAAACCAAAGATTTTATCAAGGAAGCGGTTCCATTTTACGCGCTGCTATTTGGCTGCCTGATGATCCTGACTTTCGTGCCGGTATTTTCTACTGGGCTGGTCAATCTGATCTATTAAGCACGCCGAGAGGGAGCGGGAAATACAAGAATAAGCATCAAATGTCCGTGGAAGCGGGGGAATGTGTGGCCCCTGTTTTCCCGGACATTTTTACAGTCTGCATTGCGGAATGTGATCCCTGCGACATGAAAACAGGCCTGGAACCAAAAGGTTCCAGGCCCTATTACAGATAAGCAGATTATTCCACGTCGGTATGATACTCTGCACAGGTACACTTTTTCCACTTCAGACCGCTGCCGCAGGGACAGGGGTCGTTTCGACCGATTTTTATAACCTTTTTGACGGGCTGTTTTTTGACCGAGCCGTCACCGCCGGAGGATTCGGATGTGATCTTGGCGACCCGCTCACGCTTGACCTCCTCGTCCTTCTTCAGCCGGACCAGGAACAGACGTCGCAAGGTTTCCTCCTGAATAGCGGCTATCATCTGTTCAAACATCTCGTAGCCTTCCTGCTTATAGGCCACGACGGGATCGTTTTGGCCGTAAGCCCGAAGGCCGATGCCCTGCCGCAGCTCGGTCATCGCGTCAATGTTGTCCATCCAGTACTCATCCACCACGCGAAGCATGAGCACGCGCTCCAGCTCGCGCATGAGAGGAGCGCCGATCTCCTGCTCCTTCCGGGTGTACACCGCCTGAGCCTTCTCCGTCACCAGGTCGATCAGATCCTCGATGCTGTGCTGCTTCAGTTCCTCGTTGGAAAGGTTCAACTCGTTGGGCAGCAGGAACATGCTGCGGAAGGGGACCACAGCCTCGCGGAAGGACTCGGCCTCCATATGCTTTTGCTCGCCCATGTGGCCGCGGATCGCGTTCTCAACGGTCAAGCGGAGCATAGTTTGAATCGAGTTTTGCAGGTCTTCGCCGTCCAGCACCTGGCGGCGCTGCTTGTAAATGACCTCACGCTGCGTGTTCATTACGTCGTCGTACTGCAGCACGTTCTTTCGGGTCTGGAAGTTCCGGGATTCCACCTGCTTCTGTGCATTTTCAATGGCACCGGAGAGCATCTTGGCGTCGATGGGCGTGTCCTCGTCCACCCCAAGTTTCTCCATCATGCCCATGACCCGTTCCGAGCCGAACAGACGCATGATGTCATCTTCCAGGGACAGGAAAAACCTGGTTTCGCCGGGGTCGCCCTGACGGCCGGCACGGCCGCGCAGCTGGTTGTCAATCCGGCGGGATTCGTGGCGCTCGGTGCCCAGAATGAACAGACCGCCCACCTCGCACACCTTTTTCGCCTCTTCTTTGATCTCTTCCTTGTACTTTGCCTCGGCTTCGGAGAACATCTTCCTGGCATTGAGAATTTCCTGGTTGTCCGTTTCGGCAAAGCCGGTGGCCTCCGCAATCAGATCGTCGGACAGACCGGCCTTGCGCAGGTCCGCTTTGGCAAGAAGCTCTGCATTGCCGCCCAGCATGATATCGGTACCACGGCCTGCCATGTTGGTCGCCACAGTGACGGCGCCAAATTTGCCGGCCTGGGCCACAATCTCCGCTTCCTTCTCGTGATTTTTGGCGTTCAACACGTTGTGCTTGATGCCCTTGCGGCGGAGAAGCTCAGACAGCTCCTCAGACTTTTCGATGGAGATAGTACCCACCAGAACAGGCTGCCCTTTTTCATGGCATGCCTCAATCTGCTGGACGATCGCCCGAATTTTGCCGGATACATTTTTGTATACCACGTCGGCATTATCAAGACGGGCCAGGGGCTTGTTGGTGGGGATTTCCACGATGTCCAACTCGTAGATGGTGCCGAACTCCTCCTGCTCAGTCATGGCGGTGCCCGTCATGCCGGACAGCTTTTCATAAAGACGGAAGTAGTTCTGAAAGGTGATGGTAGCCAGAGTTTTGGACTCGTTTGCCACCTCCACATGCTCCTTGGCCTCAATGGCCTGGTGAAGGCCCTCGTTGTACCGCCGGCCAAACATCAGACGGCCGGTAAACTCATCCACGATAATGACCTGTCCGTCCT
>JAYFPV010000397.1:0-3099 GCA_034927465.1 Lawsonibacter sp. | reverse complement strand
CGGTGGCACGCGCGGTCTGGGTCACGGGATGGCCGAGGGGCTGATGGAGGCCGGAGCTTCGGTTGTAATCTTTGGCACAAATGCCAAGGTGGAGCAGGTTGCTGCAGACTTCCGAGCCAGAGGATTTGACTGCCAAGGACTAAAGGTTGATTTGTCCAATACGGAAGAGCGCGAGACCGGTTTTTACAAGGCGGTGGAATTGCTGGGTGGGCTGGACATTCTGATCAATGCGGCAGGGATTCAGCGTCGGCATTCCTGCGAGGCGTTCCCAAAGAAGGATTGGGACCAGGTTATTGAAGTCAACTTAACCGCACCTTTCGTGCTCAGCCAGTTGGCTGCCAGAGAATTTCTCAAAAAGGAAAAGCCCTATGGAAAAATTGTCAACATCGCTTCCATGCTGTCGTTCTTTGGTGGGGTTACCGTGCCGGCCTATGCAGCGGCCAAGGGCGGCGTAGCCCAGTTTTCAAAGGGCATGTGCAATGAACTGGCCAGTAAGGGGATCACAGTGAACTGCATTGCGCCCGGTTATATGGATACGGAGATGAATACGGCGTTAACCGATCCGGACAATCCCCGCTATCAAGAGATCACCGATCGAATTCCAGCTCACCGCTGGGGTACCGCAGAGGACATGAAGGGCTGCGCAATTTTCCTGTCCTCCCATGCATCCGATTATTTAAATGGCGCCGTTATTCCCGTGGACGGCGGCTATTTAGTGAAATAAAAGAATGAAAATGGAAAGGGGAATATCAACTATGGAAATTCTGGCTCGTCTCAGCAATGCAGGCGTTGTCCCTGTGGTCGTCATCGAACATGCAGAGGATGCCGTCCCGACCGCCAAAGCGCTCCTTGCAGGAGGTATCGACGTGATGGAGATCACCTTCCGCACTGCTGCGGCAAAAGACGCGATCGCCGCTGTGGCAAAAGAATGTCCCGATATGCTGGTTGGGGCGGGCACCATACTTACGCTGGAGCAGTGCAAAGCGGCGGTAGAGGCCGGTGCAACATTCATCGTTTCCCCCGGCTGCTGCGAAGAAGTTGTCGTTTGGTGTGTGGAGAACTCTGTAGCGATTACGCCCGGCTGCGTCACACCGACGGAGATTATGGCTGCCATGGCGCATGGCTTAAATGTGGTCAAATTCTTCCCAGCCAATGTCTACGGCGGTCTTACCGCCATGAAGAGTCTCTCCGGCCCGTTCGGCGGTATAAAGTTTATTCCAACCGGCGGTGTCAGCGACAAAAATCTGAACGAGTACATTGCCGCGCCCTTTATCCATGCCGTGGGCGGCAGCTGGCTGTGCAGCAAGGCGGACATCTCCGCCCACAACTTTGATACCATCACCGCCCTGTGCAAGCAAGCGCGGAAAATTGCGCTGGGATTCGAAGTGGCGCATATCGGGGTGAATACTGCTGGCGCCGATGCCTCCGTGGCGGTCTGCAGTCAGCTGAACGCCGCGTTCGGTTTTGAGACCAAGGAGGGCGGTAGCTCAAACTTTGCCAGCTCCAGTGTGGAAGTCATGAAGTCCAAATACTTGGGAGATATGGGCCACATTGCAATCCGCACCAACTCCATTCCACGCGCAGCGGCGGAATTGGCCAAGGCCGGCTTCGAGCTGGATGAGTCCACCGCCAAGTATAAGGGAGACAAAGTCATCGCTGTGTACCTGAAACAGCAGTTCGGCGGATTTGCCGTGCACCTGCTGCAAAAATAAGAAGGGGGCATCATGATGAAATATTTAACGTTCGGTGAGATTATGCTCCGCTTGAAGGCGCCTGGTCAGGAGTGTTTCTTCCAATCTCCCATGCTGGAGGCGACATTTGGCGGCGGAGAGGCAAATGTTGCGGTCTCGCTGGCCAATTTTGGGAAGGATGTCAGCTATCTGACGGTTCTTCCGGATAATTCCATTGCGGATGCCTGCAGAGCCGAACTGCGCCGCTTTGACGTGGACACCAGCCGCATCGTCAAAGGGAAGGGCCGCATGGGCATCTATTACCTGGAGGGCGGTGCCAATCAGCGTCCAAGCAAGGTGGTTTATGACCGGAAATATTCGTCCATTGCCATGGCGAACCCCGGAGATATCAACTGGGATCAGGCGTTTGAGAATGTGGGATGGTTCCACATCACCGGGATTACCCCCGCGATCAGCGAATCTGCTATGGAGCTTTCCATTGAGAGTGTGAAGGAAGCCAAACAGCGCGGCATCACGGTTTCCTGCGATTTGAACTATCGTAAGAACTTATGGAAGTACGGCAAAAAGGCCGCTGAGGTTATGCGTGAGATTGCGAACTATGTGGATGTAGCCATCGCCAACGAGGAGGACGTGCAGAAGTCCCTTGAAATTACGACCGACGTGGTGGTGGAGAGCGGCGAGCTCGATCTCGCGAAATACAAAGCCCTGGGCGATAAGGTTCTGGCAGCTTATCCTAAGATGAAGATGATTGCCATCACACTGCGCGAGAGCCGCAGTGCCGATTGGAACGGCTGGGCGGCCTGCCTGAACGACGGCAAGGACTTCTGTGTGTCCAAGAAATACGAAATCCGCGATATTGTGGACCGCGTGGGTGGCGGTGATAGCTTCGCGGGCGGTCTGATTTACGGTCTGACCACCTATGAAGACAAGCAGACGGCACTGGAGTTTGCTGTGGCAGCTTCCTGCCTGAAGCACAGCGTCATTGGCGACTTCAACCGCGTGGGTATTTCCGATGTGGAAAAGCTGATGGGCGGCGACGGCACTGGCCGCGTGCAGAGATAAGCGCGAGGAACATTATTTGAATTATGGAGGAGAACCGATGAAAGCTATTGTTTATGACGGTGCCAAACAAGTCGCGGTGCGCGACATTCCGAAGCCGGAGCCCCGGGAGGGCTGGGCGCTGGTCAAAATTTCTCATGCTGGCATATGCGGCACAGATTTGAATATCTACGCTGGAACCCATCCTCGCGCCAAGGCGCCCTTGGTGATGGGACATGAGTTTTCCGGCACGCTGGAAAGCGACGGCGTGCCAAACATCCCGAAAGGGACTCCGGTCACCGTGTACCCCTTGCTGTCCTGCGGCCATTGTGAGCCCTGCCTCACTGGAAATGCCCATGTTTGCAACGAA
>JAYFPV010000171.1:0-2542 GCA_034927465.1 Lawsonibacter sp. | reverse complement strand
GGGGTGCGGGGGTGTCCCCGGCCGCACACCTTGCCAACAGCAAGGTATAGTGCGTTATACCGCCAGCCAAACGCCCGACAAGAAAGTCCGGCCCGCCTTTGAGGGGCCGGACTTTCTTGTTGGGCGGGAAAACGTGTTCGCGCAGTCGGCCCCGCAAGGCAGGCGGTGCGGGCGCGTTTTCATATTGGCGGGCGGTATATGAAAAAAAGCTGACGATTACATCTCAGCATCGTTGAACGGAAAGGAGTTCTGATTTATGCCCTACGCGATTATGCGATTTGAAAAGCGAAAGGGTGGCCCCGCGACCGCCATCGAAAAGCACCATGAACGTACAAAGGAACGCTACGGCAGCAACCCCGACATTGATAGGGAGCGTTCTCATCTCAACTATCATCTCGTACAGCCGCAGCTTCAATATTACGGAGAGATTCAAACCCGTATTGAAAAAGCGCAGAAAGAAAATCCGAAATTGAAGGTGCGGAAGGACAGCGTAAAGTTCATCGACACTATCATCACCGCGACACCGGAGTTCCTCGCCGGGCTGCCGGAGGATCGGGTGCGGTTTTATTTTGAGCACGCGCTTGCGTTTCTCAAACGCGAGGTGGGTGAGGAGAATATCTTCTCCGCCGTCGTCCACATGGACGAGCACAACCCGCACATGCACATTTGCTTTGTGCCGCTGACAAAGGACAAGCGCCTTTCGGCCAAGGAGGTTATGGGCGGACGTGACAAGCTGGTGGAGTGGCAGGACAAATTTCATGATCACATGTCGGCGGAGTTTCCGGAACTGGAGCGCGGCCAAGCCGCCGCCGTGACCAAGCGGAAGCACATTCCCACCTGGCTTTATAAGCAAGGACACCGCCTGACCGACGAGATGACTGAGATCCGCACTGAGATTGAAAACATCGGCACATTCAATGCCGGTAAGCAGAAAGAAAAAGTGCTGAAGCTGCTGATGGACTGGTATCCTCGGATCAACGCCTTTGAGTCAAAGCTGAAGCCCTACGATGACCAGCTTAAAATTTTCAGGGAGAATGAATCTGTGTATCGCCTTGAGACGGAGCGAGCGCAGTGGGCGTTGCAGAAGGAACGGCAGGAGGGCCAGTCTTTGATTTATGAGCTGCGGGAATACCAGGATTTCATTCAATCTATTCCCGAATCCCTGCGGGAAGAGTTAATAGCCCGCTATGAGCATGAACAGCAAAACCAGGAACAAACCCAAACATTTTAATTTTAGGAGGAGAAGTATTATATTATCCTGCACATCACCATCACAGCGAAAACGGCAGAGAAAATGCATTCGTTCTATGGCTTTACACCTCGTCAGGCTTCCTCATGACCGAGCTTTTGGCGCAGAGGGCCATGCTCACAGAGCTGACCAGCCGCCTTTATGTCATCAGCGCGGACGCAGATGCCGTGCTGGACACCAGACAGTGAGAACGTATTCGATAAATTTATGATTGATAAGAAACGTAATTTGTATTTTCATATAATTTTTGTTAAAATACTATAAAATGTAAGTGTCCCGGTTGATAATGTATCACATGAGGAGAGACATATCATGACATTGCTGCACATGACCTATTATGTGGAGGTATGCCACACCCAGAACTTTATCAAGGCTGCAGAAAATCTCCATGTGACCCAGCCGACGATCACAAACGCCGTCAAGGCTTTGGAAGATGAATTTCACCTGCGGCTGATCGACCGAAACAACAAATCCTTTATCATCACAGAAGCAGGTCAGACCCTGTTAGAGATGTCCATTCAGATGCTGGAATACTATGATTGGATCAACATCGTCATGCAGGATAAGGCCGCTCACGACTTCCAGTTACGTGTGGGTATCCCCAACATGAGCAACGCCGCCTGTTTCCCTTGGTTTTTCAGCGTTCTTCATAAAGCCAATCCCGAGCTTGAAATCTTGACGGCTCACGACTTGACGGCATCACTTCTTCCCCAGCTATCCAGCGGAAAGCTGGATATGCTGATTGTCCCTTATCGCCCGGCAGAAAGCCAATTCATAAGCATGGAGATCATGCACAGCCGTTTTCTCTTTTGCGTTTCCAAAGATTCTCCCTATGCCCATCGCACCCACATCTCCATCGGGGATATCTGCCATGAGCCTATCATCTCTTTTTTTGGAGACCAGTATCTGCGCAATTTAGGTATTATCGAAAAATATCGCTCTTTCGGTGGTGAGCTGTGCATCACCTACCGCTGCAACCAGATTAGCGTCCTGCTCAATCTGATTCGCAAAAACGAGGGATGCGGCTTCCTTGTTGAAGAGATTGTGGCAGATGAACAGGGGATCGTAGGCATCCCCGTGGATGAAGAACTGCCAGTCACATTGTATCTTGTATGGACCAAGGAAAGTGCAAGGCTCTCCAGCGTGAAAAAGGCTCTTTCCTGTTTTCAGAAACTCCTTCCTTGTGAAAATATCCCATATCCTTAAAACTCCTGCTTATGGCCACTTCTTTCCGCTACGCTGCAAGGCACCAAAGGGCATGAAAACTTCTTAATCTATGTGTTGTAGCTCTGT
>JAYFPV010000422.1:0-3739 GCA_034927465.1 Lawsonibacter sp. | reverse complement strand
CCTAAATAATCAAGCTCAAAAAATAAAAAACATCATATTGGAAAGGAGTCTTTTTATGAAGTATGTCTGTAATATCTGTGGCTTTATCTATGATGAGTCTACTGAAGGCCCCATGCCGGATGACTACGTTTGCCCCCTGTGCGGCGCCGACAAGAGCCACTTTGAGCCTGCGGAATAAGCCATCAAAAAACGGGCCGTCCCCTCAAAAGCAAAGAGGGGACGGCCTTTTTTGATCATATGAAGAAAGACTAGCTTTTTAGGATGGCCTCGGGCACCACGTTTTGGGTGTGTCGAATCTCTTCCCACTCGGTGGTCTGTTTCAAAAAGCTGCCGATGGTAATGGGGACCCAGGACAGGAGAAACAACCAGTAAACCAGAAGCGTCTTTACCAGCCGTTTGTCCCACTTTCTCTCCACCGTCAGCACCAAAACTGCAGCCAACGTGGAACCCAGCGCAGTCATCATCAGTTGAAGCACCGCGGTTCCAAGAAATGCCGCCGGAACCTGTTCCAATCGATAACAATTCATGCACGCCGCAAACGATGAGACCAGCAGCCCGGCCAGTGCGGCCATCTGGTAACTGGGAATCAGCAGGGTGGCACCCAAATCTGCCAAACTCCACAACCGGTTTGAAGTTTGAATGGCTCTTCCGGTTTCCCCCAAATATTCTTCCGCCACTTGAATCGTTCCACAGGTCCAGCGGCGGCGCTGCTTCACCGATTGGGCATAATTCAGCGGTTGCTCATCGTATGTAATGGCCTTTGGCACCCAGCAAATCTTCTCCCCCGCCAGGATCGTTTGCGCAGTGATCTCCAGGTCTTCACTGATGGTCTGGGTATGCCACCCTCCCAGATTTTCCAAGGTACGGGCAGACACCATGAAACCGGTTCCATTCACCATAGCGGACAGCCCCAACCCAGCTCGACCGCCATTGTGAAAACGATTCATCATCCAATAATAAATGGAATAGCAGCCCGACACAACCGTATCATAAGGATTTTTGCTGTCCCGGTATCCCTGGGCCGCTTTGGCTCCCGCCAGATATGCGTTGTTCATTTCGGCCAAAAAGCGGCGATCTGCAATGTTATCCGCATCAAAGACGCAATAAGCATCATATCGGCGTCCGTGGAGTCGATGATATGCAAACCGAAGCACCTCGCCCTTATTTTTCACCGGCACGGCACATTCCAGAACCTTTGCCCCAAACTGCCTGGCCGCCTCGGCGGTGCGGTCACTGCAATGATTTGGGATTACCCAGATATCATACAAATCGGCTGGATAATCCTGGGCCAGCAGGCTGTTAATCAGCGTTCCAATGACCAGCTCTTCATTTCGTGCAGGAATCAAGACGGCAAAGCGGGTGCGGGCCGGATGCCAGCCATAGTCCAGGGGTCTCCGCCAGGACATCAATCCAATTACTAGGTAGTATCCTCCCCACAGGGTCACACCCATGCATAGCAGCCAGGACATCGCCGACAAAACCGAACTGATCAACTCCATGTTTCAGCCCTCCCTTTTCTCTGCTTTTCATCCTACCAGAGCTTTGTTAAGGACAGCATAAGGAAATGATTAAGATTTCATAAAGAGATTCTGAATCTGGAATATCTCCTTATTTTATGGTTTGCGTCGGTTTATCCCTTCACTTGACGCGCACATTTTCCTGCTGTGTCTCCGGGGTCATGTCCACCATCCACACGTTTGGGTGCCAACGCGGGGCGCTGAATTTTTTCAGGCGACTGGATTACTCGAAAATTATTTCACCTAGCCACTTGACAAACCATAGAAATATGCCTTATAGTAATTGTGTTTTCACGCTCACATATAGCGAGAATACTTTGACCAGTTTCATATTGAAGCTTAAGGCCACACGGACAGCCGGGTCAACTGCCGATTGTGAAGGGCTTCCTTCACATTATTGATTGCGTTAAGAGCGCAAATTTTATAAGTTGGCAACTCAATTGCCAGTTGGTTACTTCATAACCAAGTGTACTAGGGTACACACTTGTGAAACGGTCAATAAGAGTAGTAAAAGTAGTTCTTACTATATAGACTCTGAAAACTCTAGAACGAAGTCGGCCTTCCTGCGCTGTCAAGCCTTCGGGTTCGGGCGCCGCCTGCTTCCATATAGATTTTGTCGTTTTATAAGATGTGCCACAGTACTCTGTGGTACATCTTTTTTCTTTTGGAGGCTGACATGTCAGAGAAATTGCGGTTATATGGATTTAATAATCTTACCAAGTCCCTGAGTTTTAACATCTATGACATTTGTTATGCAAAAACGGCCAGGGAACAGCAGGATTATATCAAGTACATCAACGAACAATACAACTCCGAACGCCTGACGGTCATCTTGACAAAGCTGACCCAGATGATCGGAGCCACGGTGCTGAACATCTCCAAGCAGGACTATGAGCCACAGGGCGCCAGCGTTACCTTTCTCATTGCGGAAGAAAGCATGGTGAAAAACCGCAGCGGAGAGACTGTTGTGGCCCATCTGGACAAGAGCCATGTCACGGTGCACACGTATCCCGAATACCATCCGGAAACGTCGATCGCCACATTTCGGGTGGACATCGACGTTTCCACCTGCGGCGAAATTACGCCACTTTCCACACTGGATTTTTTGATCGGCAGCTTTGACTCGGACATCATCACCATCGATTACCGGGTGCGGGGCTTTACCCGCAATATGGAAGGCGAGAAGCTATTTATCGATGAAAATATCACGTCAATTCAAGATTATATCCACCACGATATTCTGCAGAAATATGACGCTGTGGACGTGAATGTCTACCAGGCCAACATCTTTCACACAAAAATGCTCATTAAGGATCCTGTGCTGCAAAATTATCTGTTCAACTCAGACGTGTATGAGATCCCGCCGAAAATCCGGCTGGATATCACAAACGCGCTGCGGCGGGACATGATTGAAATTTTCAGCGGCTGCAACATTTACCGGGAGGCGGAGCGTTGATGGATCAGACTCGGGCACCGCTGATGGAAGCGTTGGAGCGGATGCGGTATGACCGCCTGGTTCCCTTTGATGTCCCGGGGCACAAGCGTGGCAAAGGCAATCCGGAACTGACACAATTTTTGGGTGAGCAATGCCTCTCGGTGGATGTCAATTCCATGAAGCCTCTGGACAACCTCTGCCACCCCACCGGGGTCATTCAGGAGGCGGAGGCGCTTGCGGCCGAGGCATTCGGTGCGGCCCATGCTTTTTTTATGGTAGGCGGAACCACCTCGGCCGTGCAAGCTATGATTCTTTCCACGGTAAAGCACGGAGATGAAATCATTCTCCCCCGCAACGTGCATCAAAGCGTGATCCACGCATTGGTGCTTTGCGGCGCGCTTCCCGTCTATATCAACCCCCAGACCGACCGGCGGCTTGGAATTTCGCTGGGAATGTCCATGGAGGAGGTCCGACGTACCATCCGGGAACACCCCCACGCAAAAGCGATTTTAGTCAACAACCCAACGTATTACGGAATTTGCTCCGATTTAAAGGAAATTACCAAAACTGCACACGAAGCGGGTCTGCTCGTCCTTGCAGACGAGGCCCACGGCACCCACTTCTATTTTGGAAAGGACATGCCAGTCTCCGCCATGGCAGCCGGCGCGGATCTGGCTGCGGTGAGCATGCACAAATCCGGCGGCTCGCTGACCCAAAGCTCTCTGCTCCTTTGCGGACCAAAGGTAAACGCGCATTATGTCCGAACAATCATCAACCTGACCCAGAC
>JAYFPV010000394.1:0-9772 GCA_034927465.1 Lawsonibacter sp. | reverse complement strand
TATGTCCGTCGCCGCGTGGCTATGGCTAGCTGCCGCCGCACCGATGCTGGCGGGGGTGTGGGTGTGGCCAGCCTCTGCCGCCCCGATGCTCTCCGGAGTCACCGGGTCGCTGCCGCCGGCGGCGTGCTCGGCAGCATGGGTTTTTTGGGCAGCATACGCAAACACATCCTGTGCCTTCCCCTGCGGGTCATATACAGAGGACAGCATATCCCCCACACCCTCCCCATCCGCACCGTCCGCCCCGTTGTACACCTGGAAGGTACTGGTCTGCCCGTTGGACAGCGTAATGGTGTAGGTATCTGTGCTACCAGGTGCGCCGGTCCCGGACGTGCGTATAACAGACACAATGGACACGCCCTGCGGGCCGGTCGCTCCGGTGACCCCAGTCTCGCCCGTGTCCCCCTTGTCTCCCCTTGGAATGGAAAATTTCAGTGTGACGGATTCATCCACCGCCACGATTTTCTCTACAGAAACCATTCCACCCGCATCTAGGGTCACCCCCTGTACACCCAGGCTTAAAATGGCTTGTTTGGCCTGCTCCGCCTCGTCGGCACTACCAGCCGCCACACTGGAAAACGTCGCTGCGGTGCTGGCCGAAGCCGCAGCAGCCTGGGCGCTCTGTTCTGCCGCCGCCCGGGCGACCTCCGCGCCTGCCTGCGCCGTTTTGGCTGCCTCCTTGGCGTCCACTGCCGAAGCTGCTGCCACAATGTCAGTCTTGATGGCATCAATCTCCGCCTGCAGCTGTTCGGCCTGGGTGGGGGTGGGATTGGCGCTCACACCGGCGGTGTCGTCCTGGGGCGCGTAGCCCACATTCAGCGTCCCCTCCAGGGACCTGGCCCGCACCCCATCCGTCCAGCCATCCACCACAAAGGACATCTCCCCCGCCAGCGCAAGCGGCTCGGGCGGAATGGGGCATAGGTAAATCAGGGTGCTGCCCGCCTCCAACAGGTCCGTGGTCAGCGTCCGAACCACCGGGTTCTCCCCTGCCGCGTCAAAGAAGGTGACCTTCTTGGTCAGCTGTTCCCAGCTCTCGTCAAAGACCAGGCGAATTCTTGTGGCGTTTGCCTCTCCGGTCACCCCGCCAAAGGCGGAGGACAGGTTCATCCTGGACCCGGCCAGGGTTACGGTGATGTTGTCTGTCATGTGCGGTCACCTCTCAAATAGAATAAAAACGGCACGGCAAGGGAGGAGGTTCACCCTCCTGCGTCTTGCCGCGCCGTGTCGCAGCCGCTTGGATCTTCGCGGATGTATTCAGTTGCTCCACCGCCGGAACATCAGATGTTCAGCGCGGCCGCCTTGGCTGCATAAGCAGAGCTTTCACGCTCAATCATGTTGGCGGTGGCCACGTCCTGCTTCATGCTCTGATCCAGTACATCCGCAAACTTGCGCTTAATTTGCACGGTCTCGCCCCGCTTGAGCTGCACCCGTTCTCCGTTCACCGCCACAAATACGTCGTCCTTGTATTTGTCGTTGTCCTTGAACAGACGCACGCTCACCAGCTCTTCGCCGGGATCTGTGACCGCCAAAGGGGCCGCCTGGGCGGTGTCGTTGCCCAGCGCTTCCCCCGCCTTCGCCTGGGCCTCGGCAAGGATGGCTGCCGCCTGAGCCTTGGCATCGGCCAGAATCTTTTCGGCCTCAGCGGCGGCATCTGCCTGGACGGTCTGCTCCTGCTCATTGATCGCTGCTTCTTTCTTGGTCGCCATGGGTATTCCTCCTATCGGTTATGGTTTTTAGAAGGGCGGCAGGGCTGACCCCTGCCGCCCGATGCTTACGCTGCGGTAAAGGTGGACGTGGTCTCAATCCGCACCATGTACGGCTCCACCAGGCGCTCTGCCACCTTAGTGGCCTTCCAGCCTGCGGTGGCCCGCTGGTTCAGGGGGTCGGCGGTCCCGGCGCTGCCCAGCTGCTTGACAATGTGCTGCAGCCCGCCGCCGGAAATCTCGGTCACGCCGTAGGCATCCGCGCCCAGAATCAGGGTGGAATACACGTCGCGGCCAGAGGCCCCTTCGCCGGTAAACACCTTTGCCTCGCTGGTCTCCACAAAGCGCACGCCCTCAATGCGGCCAATCTCACCCTCGTAGATCCCCTCCGGGTCGGAGTAGGTCTTGACGTTCACCCACTTGGGGTCGGACATCAGATCGTAGGAGCAATCGGGGTGGATGATGCCCGCGTAGTAGCCATTGATCCGGGGCGCGTTCATCACCTTCAGGAAGCGCACCGCCTTGCGCACCGCGTCCACGGTCAGGTTGCAGTTGGTGGTCTGGTTGGTATAAGACAGGGTCACGCGGCTGGAAACCTGGCCCTCGGCATACTGCACGTTGGTGCCGCCGTTCATTACCTCGCGAGTGATGGTGTCCAGGGTCCGGCCCGCCTGGCTGCCCAGCAGCTTGGTGGCCTGCACCAGGTTGTTGTCAATGGCGGTCAGCAGCAGAATGTCAGACAGCTCGATAAAGCCGCCGTACTGCTTCACCGTGGCGGTAATTACGCCCATGGACAGCTTCTGCCCGTTGGGGGTCACGCCCTCGGTGAGGGGGGTCAACGCCTTGGGCAGGGGGTCATACTTGCGGAATTCGATGATCTTGCCGCCGTTCTTGGGGATGGGGTGCTTCTGGGCAAACTGGTCGTGGACCAGCTCCGGCTCCGCCATATCAATGAGATAGTCGGAGTAGAAGGTTTTCATCTCGTCGGTCAGGCCGCTGTCGCCGGTAATGTTGGTATTCCCGTCGAACAGATTCAGAAGGATAGGCAGCAGCAGGAACTTCTCCGCCGCCGCGTTCTTGGTTTTGTACATGATAATTCTCCTTTCCCTGATCGGGGAGGAGACATCAAAGCTTGATCGTCTCTCCCCGTGCAACTTTGCGAACAACCTCGGCGCGGTCCTTCTTGGACCACTTGCTGGGGTCGTCCTTCACGGTAAATGCACTCTGGGAAGCTGTTCCATTTTCCTGGGGTCTCGCGCCCTTGGCCCGGATGCCGTCCACGACCTGCTTCTCCGTTTGCCTTGCGGCGCTCTGGGCCACGCCTGCCTTGATGTCGTCCATGTGGATGACCTCATAGGCGTGCTGCACAGGGACGCCCGCTTTCAGCATGGAGAGGAACTGCGGATTCTTCACCTCTGTGACAAGGTCAAAGCCCGGATACTGCCCCTTCATCTGCTCCGCCTCTCCGTACCACTGCTGCAGCTGCCGTTCCTGGGCCTGCGCGGTCTGCTGCTGGCGCTGCGCCCGGAGGAGGGCCGAATTTTCCCGCTGGAGCTTTTGGAACTGCTTGTACTGCTCCACATTCATGCCCGCCTCGTCGGCGGCCTCAGACCAGTACGCATCGTCGTTTTCGATGGCGGCGGACAGCTTGGACATATCTCCGTCCGCAATCTTGTACCGCTGCATCAGCATATCGAGGACGGGCTGATTGCGGCTGACCTGATCCTCCAGGTTTTTGACCTCCCGGAAGCGCCGGTCGATGATGCGCTGGGTCTCCTGGGTGTAGACATCCTTGTACTCGCTGTTTACCAGCTCCTGGAACGCCTTCCGTTTCTCTTCCAGAGTGTTGGATGTGACTGTCACATCCCCTTCTTTGCCCTTCCCGGCGTCGGAGGGCTGCGCCTGTCCTGCCCCGGTGTCGGAGCCGTCACCAGCCGCCGCCGGTGTCTCCTGCTTGCCGAACAGGACGTTGCTAAACTCGCCCGTATTCTTTCCCCGGCGGGTGGAACCGGGAATGGCAGCCTGGGAATCGCCCTTTGTGCCGTCACCAGCCTGCCCGGAGGCCGCCGCCCCCGCACTATCTCCGCCAGCGGCAGCGCCGCCGTCAAACAGGTTCAGCCGGATGTCCAGCAAATGCTTGAATTTCATCGGATTGCCTCCTTTGTCATCGCGGGTGTATCGCCCCCGTGCATCGGTCCTGTCACTTCACCAGGGCAGCGGCGGAGCCGGTCAGCACCAACCGCTGCCCCTCGGCAAAGCAGGAGGACAACATAAGCGTATCAAATGCGTTTTCAGATTGCGCCCCGAAAACGAAAAAAATTTTATTCGGCGGAAAACTCCACTTTGACCAGCTGTGGATACTGCTTTTCAATCTGCTGCAGGCCGATGATAGCCATGTCATAGGCCGCTTCCACACGCCGATCTCCGTGACAATGCAATACCGCCTTTCCGCTCTCGGTCTCCATGTGGTAAACAGTGGCAAAGCCGTCCCGCTCGGCATTGGTCACATACCCGGCCAGCGCATAGACTAGGCCGGACACGGCGGCGCACACCTCCGGACTGCCTGTGGCGTGGCCGTCCAGGTTCAGCAGATACCGCCCGCCTTCCGCCTCCGCGTAAATCCGTGTCATATGGTCCACTCTCCTTACGCCTTTGGCTTTGCCGCGTTGCTGGGGGCCGCCATGCTTGGCTTACTTCTGGCCGCCAGCCGTGTTCCGTAGTCTGTCATGGGCGTATTTGCTTCCATCACGCCGCTTGCAAGGCCGCTCCCGCCCCGTTCGCCGGATTGGGTGGGCGTTTGCCCGCCGTTCCCATTCGCCCCGCCGGAGGGGGTGCCAGCGCCTCCGGCTCCCACGTTCTTCCCGGTCAACGCCTGGATAATGGCCGCCATCTGTTCCATCTGCTGGGACATCTGCTGGCAGAGGTTGAGGAGGGTCTGGCCCTTCTGCACCTGCTCCCGCACCTTGTCAATGCCCTCAAACTCCATCATTTCCAGCGCACCCATGGCCTCCTGCGCCCGCTCCGGGTTGAAAAAGCCCATGCCGTACAGCTCCTTGGCCCGCTCGTTCTGCTCCATGCGGGAGAAGGGGTTTTTCTTCTGCGCCTTGATTTTGATGTCAAAGACGGGCCGCCGGTACAGGGGCGAATACCCCGGCTCCTGCACCTGCCCTGGATAGGCTGGGGGCATCAGCTGATCCTGAATAGCCGCGTTGTTCATGTCCACAAATTGATAACTTCCGGGCATGTCCCCGGTAATACGGAAGCTGCGCGTCTCGTCATAGAACTGCCGAATCAGCTCCATGCACAGGGAATTGATGGCCGTGTGGGAGCGGTAAGAGGCGGCAATCATGTCCCGGCTGGTCTTGTTGCCCGCCTCCTGGAGGGCCGCAATGGCCGCAGCCGCCGTCACGCCGGAGCCGGTGCTGCCGGAGTTGACGTCCCGGTTGGCCGCCGTGTCCTTCATCTCCTCAATTTTCATCTGGGCCACCGTCACATAGATGTCGTCCAGGGGCTGGGTCACAATTTCCTTGATCCGCCGGTCGTCCAGTTCGCCGGACACATGGACCAGGGGCTTGCTCCAGTCCAAAAACTCCTCCTCGTTGATAGCCGTATTCTCACTGACAAAAAACCGCTTCTTGGTCGCCATCATGGAGTTTTCCAGAATGTTGGCCGACAGCTTGTCGATGTAGAGCTGGGGGTCCTTGGTAATGGCCACATATCCAAACCCCACCGGCGTCCCCTTCTCCGGAAACAGCACATCCAGCACCACAGGGTATTTCCCATGGTCGTACCAGCCACGCTCCTGGTACTGCTCCTCGTTCTCGCTGGCAAACAGCAGGGTGTCGCCCACAAACTTGGCATAGTGCAGCAGGGTTTTCCCAGAGGCGGATCGGGTCTTGTAGTACCAATCCACCACCACGGACTTGTCGGACACATCCACGGTGTCGTCGTAGATGTACTGCTTGACGTCAATCACGCTGCCGCCCAGGTGCCCCTTGTGCTGGGGGTACTGCTGCTCCAGCAGGTCCTCGTCCACCAGCTCCACCAAAAACAGATTGCGGGACTGCTGAATGTCGGTGATCCCCGGCTCCCAGAACAGCTTCAGCAGGTCAATCTCCCGGATGTCAATGTCCCCCAGCCCATTTTCCTTGCCGTTGTTCCAGAACACGCCATAGGCCGCCGTCCCGTGCTTCAGCTTCTCCCACCAGTTGTCCGAATAGGTCTGCTCGTAGTCGTTGTACTCCAGGATCACGGGCAGCACGCTGGACAGCACCTTGGCGCTCTGCTCGTCCGACCGCTCCCGGGGCAGGACCACCGGCTCCGGGTAGTTGTCCATGGCGTCCGCGTGCTTGTTCAGGATGGAGTTGAACAGCCAGGCAGACGTCGGCTCCGGACCGCGCTCCGCCGGGTCGCCGGACTGCTTCCGCGTCCGAATGGCCTCCCAGTGGCGCAGCTCCCACCAAAGCTCGTCCTGCACAATGCGCTCCTCCAGGTTGGCCTTGCCCTGCTTATACCGGGTCAGGATGTCGATTGCCTTCCCGATCTCCTCCTTGCCGATGCGGGGCGCGGCGGACGGGGTGGTCAGCAACATTCCAGCCGCCTCAGGCGGGACGGTGTCGTCCTGCTGCACGCCGGGTACACCCCACACGTTCTTCTGTTTTGGCTCTTCTCGTTTTCCAAAGATGGCCATATTCGTTCCTCCTCGTTTTCCTCTCCCGCCTAATACCGGCGGAAGAAATCGTATTTGTCGTATTGCTGGACCTCGTTCCGGTCCAGCGGGTCATACACCACCAGCGGCGGCACCTTCCTGGGCCTGGGGGCAATGGGATTTTTCATGCACACATAGCGCAGCTCGTCGTAGATGTGGTCCTCGCCGTCTGTGTCGATGTCCTCCACGTTGGCCTCGTCGTACACCAGGTTGGGCACCGTGCGGATGAAGTGTTTGCAGGTGTTGAACACATACAGCATGGGCACCCCCGCCTCGTCAAAGGCCAGCCGGTGATGCACCTGCATCTTGCCGTCAATGCGGGCATGGTCGCCCCGGTCCCAGTACACCCGCTCCCGTTCCATCAGCGCCCCGATACTCTCGGTCCCGTCGCTGCCCCAGATAGCCGGGTCGCCCACACGGCTGATCCGCCTGCCCTTGAGGTTTTGGTCCTCGCCTTCAATCCGTTTGATCTCCCGCGCCACCTCCGACGGCTCCATCTTCACGCCGGTGTTTGGCGTTCCGGTGCAGCCGTAATACTCCCGAATGCGGTACAGCCGCCGCTCATGGTCCACGGCGTACCAGCCCACGGAGAAGGGCCGGGAGTAGCCCCAGTCCAGCCCGCACCAGATGGCCCAGGTGTCCGGGATCTTAAACGGGGCAATCACATGGGTGTTGACGCGGTCTGCATAGCGGTCGCTGTCGTTGCGCCACTCCGTGAATACCTGGCCAGCAAAGCTGTCCCAGTCGCCGTACAGCAGCGCGTTGCGCTCCTGCTCCGGCATGGATGCCAGCTTGGTGAGGTAGTCCGGATCGTTCTCCAGCAGGATTTTGTTGTCGAATACCGATGACGGGACAAAAATACGGGACTTCCAGCGTATCTCCTCGTGCCCATCCGGAAATCGAATTTTCACCTGCTCCCAGATGGTCTGCATGGGTTTACCTGCCGTGATGAAGCGCTCCTTCACCCAGCCGTGCCCGATGCCGCCGGGGTTTGCCTGGGCGCGCATATAGCAGCGCGTCCCCGGCCCGTTTGGGCGGTTCCGGGAAAACAGGTAGCTGTACTCCTCCCAGAAGAATTGCGTCAGCTCGTCAAAGTCGATAAAGTCATACCGCTTGCCCTGGTAGTTCAGCCGGTCCTTTGTGTGCTGGAGAGAGCCGAAAAAAATCTTGGCCCCGCTGGGAAAGGTCCAGACGTGCTTGCTCTCGTTGAATCGGGCGCGCTTGTATGCCCGGCTGTAAATCTCGGTGGATCGGTCCATCAGCTCGGTGAGCTGGGGGTAGGTCTTGCGGAGAATCAGCCCCCGGTAATACGGAATCTCCACCTGCCGCAGGCCCTCGGCCAGGGCGCAGTCACTCTTGCCGCCACCCGCCGCCCCGCCGTACAGAGCCTCGTCCTCAAAGCGGGCCATGAGGGCAGCCTGTCTCGGCTGGGGCCGCCATATCGTCCTCGCGGACTTCATATCCCTCGCCTCCTCGCAAGCGAGAAGTCTCGCTCATTTTGTCGCTCATCCTCTCCCCAGCGTGCCCGCTGTGCTGGGCCACGCCGGGGGCCTCGTTTAGGCATCCCCATCTCCCCCTTCGGGCGGGCCAGGGTTCTCCATCACCGGGGCCAGCAGTACAACGCCGGAGCTGTCCCCGTCGTCACCATCTCCGCTCTGGGGTTTGTAGCTCCAGCGGTCCGGCCTTCGGTTGGTCAGCCAGAACATGGCGCTGGTGGGGTCTGGCGGGATAAACTTGGTCACGCGCTTGGTGCAGACCTCCACATGATTGCCCGTTTTCGGGTCCAGCTTTGTCTCAAAGGTCTTTTCCTCGTACTCAATGCCTTTGGCACGATTGAACAGCGCCGTCTCGATTGTGTCGTCCGGAACCTCGCACGCCTGTGCGAAAGCCTCCGAAAGCGCCGTGTAGCGCTCGTCCCCCTTCTCCCCTTCATCCAGGTATTTTCGGAAGGTAGAGTAGGAAACCTTGAGCTTTGCGGCAATGTCCTTTGACGTGGCCCCGGCCTTGGCCCAGGCGGTGATCTTCTCCAAATTCGGGAGTACATGACTCTCGTATTTACTTTTCGCCATGTGTTCCCCCGCCCCTTTCTGATTGAGTTGTTTCCATCGTAGCAAAGGCGTTTTAAAATTGCGCCCCGAAACCACATGGAAATTTTGTCTCTTACGCGCGAGGGACCTCCTCACCCTGCATACCCCCCTATAATCCCCCCTCTCTCCCTCTCCCCCTTTTTGGGGCAGGCAATAAAAAAGAGACCCAAGGCCGCTGCCCAAGGTCTCCCTTTGCGTTTGCTATGCATTTGCATTGCCTGTGCTCTTTTTCTCCAGCGTGTATTTAGCCCCATAGTGCCGCCGCCCACAGTTGGAACAGGTAATCTTGTTGTTCACACCTCCGGACACCCGCTTCACTTGATAGCTCTCCTGCATCTTCACCGCGCACAGTCCGCATAGCTCCACCAGCTTTTTCTCCATCAGTCCCTCACCCCCTGAAAGCTCTCTTTCACCACTCCGCCCCGCAGTTGAAAGGCGACGGTGTGATAGCGGCCCTCCGGGTGTATGTACACCACCATGCCCGGAATCGGCTTTCTGGCGCAGTTTCTCTCCCGGTCCTCGTCGTAAATGGTCACGGGACAACGCATAACCCTCTGCCCTATCTTCACAAGATTTTTCCTCCGTGCCGGTAGGGCCGCGTTTTGTTGTAGGCGTGCTTGGCCTCCAGAATTGCCTCGATGTCAACGCCCTCTTTTCCGCACCAGTCCAGGATACGGATGATACAGTCAGCCATCTCCACGGCGATGCCCTCCGGCTTTTCTCCCAGGGCGTTCAATTCGCACACACCGTCCTCCCAGTCTCCGCAACCCTCGCGGATGCAGGGCTTTCCGTCCGCCGACGTGCAAGGCTGCCACACCATAGGCCGCCCGGACCTGTATTCCTCCAGCGCCTCGGACAGCTCCGAATGGCACAGGGCGATGATCTCCCCAAAGCTCCGCTCCTCGTCCCACCAGCCATGTTCCACCGCGTTCTGGTGGACCTCCGCCGCAAATTTATTCAGATCTTCCATGATTCAATCCTCCTCGTCGTGTATCGTCATACCAAGCTGCTCCCCAATCCAGTCCAGGCCCTTCCTGGTGATCCAGAAGGTAGTGCTTTGATTCCTTCCATCATGATCGTGGATTTCCCCGTGATCTGCATATCCGGCTTCGCACAGCTGATTCCACATTTTGCTATCTGCGGATGTACAAAAGTAATTTCTCCACGGTCTGTAAAAGACCTTTCCGTGCCTGCGGTACGGCTTGTGACGGCTGCTTCCGCTATCCACCATGCCGATGGCGTGAAGCACATTCTGGCGCATCGTGCAGCAAGTGATT
>JAYFPV010000251.1:0-1906 GCA_034927465.1 Lawsonibacter sp. | reverse complement strand
AACTGCAAGCGCCGCGTTTTTGGGTTTCTGTATAAAACGCCCCTTGACAAGGCAAACTGGAGCAGTGTATAATTCCCGCATAAGAAAAAAGCGCCGACGAAGACCGCACCCTAAGACAGTCGACAGAGAGACCAGGCCGCTGTGCTGAAAGCCTGGTTCGGAAAGACAGGGCCGCGCAACACTTCTGAGCTGACGGTTCGAAGAGGGAATACCTTTTTGAGGGCCGTCCGTCCTCCCCACGTTACCGGGGCTCGAAAGAGGCTCCTTGTTGGAGGAGCAACGCGGGTGGTACCGCGGAATCATAAAAAATGATTTCGTCCCGGGTCGTATTGTTGGATACGACCCGGGATTTTTTCGTTCCGGGGGCGTATCGTCAGACAGAAAGGAAAGGTTGAATTCCATGGAATTTGTCACCGGAACACCAAAAGAAGCCATCGGGTTTCGAGACATCGCGCGGGGCAAGCTGGATGGCTGCGCCGTCTGTATCAAAGGTGCGGTCCACGCCCTGCGGGAGCTGGGAGGCATTAACTTTATGACGCTCCGCCTGCGGGACGGCGCGCTTCAGTGCGTATGCACCCCCGAGGCCATGCCCGAAGGCCTGTGTGAGGAGTGCACCGTCTCCGTCACTGGTATCCTTCGCGCGGAGGAGCGGGCACCCGGCGGACGCGAGCTGGCGGCGGAGTCGGTGCAGATACTGTCCCGTCCGGCCGAGGCCATGCCCGTCCCCGTGTCCAAATGGAAGCTGAACCTGAACCTGGATACCGAGCTGGGCCTGCGCCCGGTGGTGCTGCGGAACCTGCGCCGGCGCTCGGTGTTCAAGCTGCAGGAGGGTATCTCCCGCGCCTTCCGGGAGTATCTGACCAGGGAGGGCTTTACCGAGGTGCATACACCAAAAATCGTCCACGCCGGGGCGGAGGGCGGCTCGAACATCTTCCGTCTGGACTACTTTGGCCGGAAGGCGTTTCTGGGTCAGTCCCCCCAGTTTTACAAGCAGACCATGGTGGGCGTGTTCGAGCGGGTCTTTGAAGTGGCCCCCGTCTTCCGGGCAGAGAAGCACTCCACTCCACGCCATCTGAACGAGTACACCTCTCTGGATTTCGAAATGGGCTATATCGACGGGTTTGAGGACATCATGAACATGGAGGCCGGCTTTCTGAAGTATGCCATGGAGCTGCTGAAGACCGAATACGCCGACGAGCTGAAGCGGATGGACGTGGAACTGCCCAAGGTGGATCAGATTCCGGCTGTCCGATTTGACGAGGCCAAGCGGCTGGCTGCCGAGAAGTACGGTCGGCCCATTCGCGATCCCTATGATCTGGAGCCGGAGGAGGAGCACAACATCGGCCGTTACTTCAAGGAGGAGTACGGTGCCGACTTTGTTTTCGTCACCCACTACCCAACCAAAAAGCGCCCCTTCTATGCCATGGATGACCCCGCCGATCCCAAGTATACCCTGTCCTTCGATTTGCTGTTCCGTGGGATGGAGGTGACCACTGGCGGTCAGCGCATCCACGACTACCATCAGCAGGTGGAGAAGATGCTGTCCAAGGGCATGAACCCCGAGGAGTTCGAGAGCTATCTGATGATCCACAAGCACGGCATGCCGCCCCACGGTGGTCTGGGTATCGGGCTGGAGCGGGTGACCGCCCGGCTGTGCAATCTGGACAACGTGCGTTACGCCTGCCTATTCCCCCGGGATTTAAACCGGCTTGAGCCTTAAAAGGCGGAAAGGAGCAAAAATGAAAATTACAACCGAAATGGTGGACTATATTTCTGTCCTGTCTCGGCTCAAGCTGCCCCAGGAGGAGAAGGAACAAATGACCGGTGATCTGGAGCAGATCATCGCCTATATGGATACCCTGAACGCGCTGGATACCAGCGCCGTGGAGCCCATGAGCCATGTGTT
>JAYFPV010000178.1:0-11379 GCA_034927465.1 Lawsonibacter sp. | reverse complement strand
GGAGCAGCTGTACATGTAAAAAACGGCAGGTTCCTGCGCGAAGCAGAATAACAAAATGAAACACCGACCTGCGGCAGTAGCCGCAGGTCGGTGTTTCATTTTGCTGGAGCGAAAAAAGTGCAATGAACTGGAAATGAAAGGTGACTTCGCATGTCCTCAAAGTTCAGGAATTTCTGCCTGCCCAGCCGTGGCATGCAGAATACGTGGGAAAGAAACCCAGCCAAATTTCTGCATATCCTACCATTTCCTGCGGATACTAGGTTTTGTTAACCAAATACAGCCACTGGAGGAATTTTTAATATGAAGGCAACAGGAATAGTACGCCGAATCGACGACCTCGGCCGTGTGGTTATCCCAAAGGAAATTCGAAGGACCATGAGGATTCGGGAAGGCGACCCCTTAGAAATTTATACCGATAAGGATGGCGGCGTAATTTTTAAAAAGTATTCCCTGATGGGAGGACTGGTAGACTTTGCGGGACAGCTATGTGACACACTGAACCGCACAACCGGGCGAGTGACGGTGATTACGGACCGAGACAACTGCATTGCAGTTACCGGGGCCCCGCATCGGGAGCTGATCGATCGACAGATTTCCTCTGAACTGGAGCGTCTGATGGAAGGCCGGCAGATTTATCAGTATAAGGCGGGAGAAGAGGCCATCCCCTTGTGCGACGGGGACAATAAGTTCTCGCTGTCCACGGCAGCTCCCATTTTGGCCGAGGGAGACGTGTTGGGCTGTGTCATCTTTGTGGGGCAGGGGGACAGTCTGAATGGGAATGAAGTGGACTATAAGTTGGCGCAGTCCATTGCCGGTTTTTTGGGCCGACATATGGAAGGATGAGAAAAGGACCTGGACGATGTGTCCAGGTCCTTTGTTTCGGTTCAAAGAGAGCGTTTCCCATGCTTGGGAGAGGTTACCAAGGTGGAGCTCCGGCGGCTGGGTGCCCTCAGAGGTTTTTCATCGGCATCCCGTCCCGTCAATGAAATCCGGGTGGGACAGGCCCTCTAAGGGAGCCGGGTCGTCCCGATCGCCGAGCATAGCCTCTACCTCGTGGCGGGGAGAGTGGCAGTCCTCTTCTCCCTTGCGGAAGTAAGTGCCGAAAAAGGGATCCAGGCCCACATAAACAGGCCGTTGACGGAAGTCGGCCCGGGGGACAAAGATGGCCACAATGGAATGGCCGCCGCTGCGCAGAACTTCCACATCCTCCGCGTTGAGAATATTCGCACTGATTACCGTGGGGTCGTTGACGTTCCGCCAAAACTCGTCGACCAATTTTTGCGGATCGGGAAGGAGGACGGAGTAGAGAGATTTATCCTCTGCCTCGGCCACGCCCAGTAGGATTACCCCGCCCAGGGTATTGGCAAAGGAAGAATACGTCTCCCAAAGGCTGTGTGGAAGTCCACCTTGGGCCCGCTTGGCCTCAATGCGGTTATTCTCTCGATACTCGGTCAGAAAATCCAGATGATCTATGCTTCCCATGCGGTACGGCCCCCTTCCAGCCTACGTATCAGTTCAAAACGCGCCGAAACCCATTCTTGTGTTCAGTATAGCGCGAGCCGGGAAAGAATGCAAGGATGCTTAGCTCAGGTTGGCCCCAAAAAAAGTCAGGGCATTGCCATATAAAATTTTGTCGCACAGAGCGGGCGGAAGCCCGTGGCCCAAAAAGCATTGGTACAGTCCGCAGGCTTTTTCGGGCGTGCTCAGAAAGGCGGGGAGGTCGGCTCCGTCAAAGTCAGAGCCCAGGGCCAGGCAGTTTTCTGCTCCAAGCTCCAGAAAGTGGTCCACGTGGCGGAGCAGGTCTTCCAGCCCGACGCATCCACCGTCCCGGAGAAAGGCGCTGCAGAAGTTCAGGCCGATGAGACAGCCGCGGTCCGCCAGTTCCCGAATCTGGTCGTCCGTCAGATTGCGCTTGTGCCCGCACACTGCCCTGGCGTTGGAGTGGGTGGCCAGAAACGGTTTTTGGGCCACGGCCAGCAGATCGGCAAGGCCCTGGTCGTTCAAGTGCGACACGTCCGGCAGAATACCAAAATGCTCCATGGTTGGGATGACCGCCCGACCGAAGTCGGACAGCCCGTGGTTGGTTTTGTTGCCTGAGCCCAGCTGGTGTTCCCCGTTCCAGGTCAGGGTCATCATCCGAACTCCGTCTCGGGCCAGCAGTTCCACCCGAGCCAGATCTCCCGCCAAAGCCGAGCCGTTTTCCACCGAGAGGATAGCGGCGACTTTTCCCTGTTCCCATGCGGTCTTAATCTGAGCGGCGCTTTGGCAAGCGCTGATGCGGGAGCAGAAAGTCTGGGTCTGTCGGACAAAGCTTTTTTGATGGCGGGCATAGCAGCGCACGGCTTCCTCTGGGGTGAGCGTGTCGGGGAGAAAAATGGCAAAGCATTGCCCCCAGCGAACCCCCCGAGGCAGCGCAGACAGAGACCAAGCGGCATCTGAGTCGTCCAGGGGATTGCGCCAGCGGGTAAAATCGGCACAGGCGGTAAGCGTGTCGCAGTGCAGGTCGATGACAGCATAGGGATGCATGGCAGGCTCCTTTCTGACGGGAAGATGAGATCCGAATACAGTGGAGGGAGGGAAACTCTAAACGCCTTTTTTACTCCGGGCGCTGCATGGTTAAGCTAATGCGCTTTTTTTTCTCGTCCACTTCGATCAACCAGACGGTGATCACATCCCCCACACGCAGCAGCTCGGAGGGATGGCGCACCTGCCGGGGCAGCTTGCTGATGTGGACCAGACCGTCCTGGTGAATACCGATGTCCACAAAAACGCCGAAATCAATGACGTTGCGTACCGTGCCCTGGAGCTCCATACCGGGCTTGAGGTCCTTGGCCTCCATGACGTCGGTACGCAGGATAGGGGCTGGCAGCTCATCTCGGGGGTCCCGGCCCGGCTTCATCAGTTCCTTCAAAATGTCCGACAGGGTGGGAACGCCCACGCCGCAGAGTTCAGCCAGACGCGCCAGACCTGCGGCTTCCGCCTTGGATTTTAGCTCGAACAGCGCTCCCGCCTTCACCTCGGCCAGGGTATAGCCGCAGGCGCTCAGCAGGGCTTCCGCTGCCGGATAGCTCTCCGGGTGGACACCGGTGTTGTCCAACGGATTCGGGCTCTCCGAGATCCGGATGAAGCCGGCGCACTGCTCAAAAGCCTTTGGGCCCAGCTTTGGGACCTTCAGCAGTTGCTTTCGGCTGAGGAAAGCACCGTGCTCTTCTCGATAGGTCACCAGATTTTTTGCGGTAGCGGCAGTAAGACCAGACACCCGCTGGAGCAGAGAGGGAGAAGCGGTGTTGGCGTCAACCCCGACCGCATTGACGCAGTCCTCCACCACCCCATCCAGCGCTTCGCCCAAGCGCGCCTGGGGCATGTCGTGCTGGTACTGACCTACACCGATAGCCTGGGGGTCGATTTTCACCAGCTCAGCCAGGGGGTCCTGGAGACGGCGGGCGATGGAGACCGCGCTTCGCAGATTGACGTCAAACTGGGGGAATTCTTCTGAAGCAAGTTTGCTGGCTGAGTACACTGAGGCCCCCGCTTCGCTGACGATCATATAGGAGACACCGCCCCCCACCTGGCGGATCAGTTCCACCGTCATCTGCTCGGTCTCCCGGCTGGCGGTGCCATTGCCGATGGCGATGTGCTCTACGGCGTGCTGTTTGATAAGAGAGGCCAGTTTGGTGATGCTCTCTTGCTTCTGACGCTCACCGTAGGTGGGGTAGACCACCGTGGTGTCCAGCACCTTGCCGGTGGGATCCACTACCGCCACTTTGCAGCCCATGCGGTAACCGGGGTCCAATCCCATGGTCACCCTGCCCTTGACCGGAGGCTGCATGAGCAGGGGCTTCAGATTTAGGGCAAACATATGGATGGCTCCCTCGTTGGCCTGGTCGGTGAGGTGAGTGCGAATTTCCCGCTCCATGGAGGGCTGAATCAGCCGGTCATAGGCGTCGTCTGCTGCCGAACGCACCAGGTCCATACAGGCCGATCCAGGCACCGCGGCCCGGCGCACCATCAAGTGGGCGGTTTCGGGGTCCAGCGAGACAGAAACCTTTAACACGTTTTCCCGTTCCCCGCGGTTGATGGCAAGTACCTGGTAACCCTGAAGGCGGCCGACCGGGCTTTTGAAGTCGTAATACAGCCGGTACACGGTATCCTCAGGCTCGGCCTGGGCGGATTTGGACACCAGCACGGCCCGACGCAGGAAAAATTCGCGCAGCTGTTTTCGAATATCCGCGTCATCGGAGATGCGTTCAGCTAGAATGTCGCTTGCTCCCTGAAGTGCCTCTTCAATGGTCACGACCCCTTTCTCCGGGTCCAGGAATGCCGCGGCAGCCGCCTCGGGGGATGGGCAGGCAGTTCCTTTGGCAGACAGCAGGTCAGCCAGTGGTTCCAGCCCCTTTTCCCGGGCAATGGTAGCCCGGGTGCGCCGCTTCTGCTTGTATGGGCGGTATAGATCCTCCACCTCCGCCAGAGTGGTGGCGGAGTCGATGTCGGCGGCCAGGGTCTCAGTCAGTTTGCCCTGGTTTTCGATGGAGATTTTCACCTCGCCCCGTCGCTGCTCCAGATTGCGCAGGTATTGCAGACGGTCAGCCAGTTGGCGCAGCAGTTGGTCGTCCATAGAGCCGTGAAGCTCCTTTCGGTATCGGGCGATAAAGGGGATGGTAGCTCCCCCATCAATTAAGGTGATTACATTTTGCACCTGTTCCTGGGTGCGGCCCAGTTCTCGGACCAGAGTTTGCGTGATGGTGTCCATGATGTGTTCTCCTTGGTGTCATAAAGTATCTCTCAGTTTACCGAAAAACAGAAAAAAAGTCCAGAGGAGTCTGGCAGATTCAAGCCAATATCCGATGGGAGCTGGCATAACAGGTCAGCCGAGAGAAGGAAAAAGGAGCGGAAGGCGGTGGATGTGCTGAAGTGTTGGAGGTCTGCCTGAGTCTATCCTATGTTTGCGTAAAACGCCTGATACCAGAGTTGAGCGGCAAAGAAGAAAATTGTCGGCAGATGCCAGGAAACTCTGCTGAGTGAAAAAGAATCCTGCTGCTGGTGTCGAGAGAGGACTGGCTTTCGCAGGAATTGCTTTGAAAAGATGTAAGCATCCGTGATATAATACTGTCTGTTGAATAACAGCACAATGAAAACAAAACGTTATGCTGTTTTCCGTTCCGGGCTTGCGGATTTGTTCAGGACGCATTATAATAGCGGCACAGCTGCGGGTAAACCGGGCTTCAGTGGTCGGCTTTTTTATGCGGAAACAGCCAGCTAACGGACAATAATAGCAGAGGACAGGAAAAAAAGCAAAATTTTGGTATCAGGAAGGAACATCGGCCCCCGGCGCACAGCGCCGCAGGGGAAAGGAGACACAAGTGTTATGATGAAGGATGAAAGCAAGACCCTTCAGCAGTGGATCGACGACAGCCGTTCCATCGTCTTTTTCGGCGGAGCCGGGGTATCGACCGAGAGCGACATTCCGGATTTCCGCAGCGCAGACGGACTGTACAACCAGACGTATGACTACTCCCCGGAAGAAATTTTAAGCCGCAGTTTCTTTGATACCAGACCGGTGGAATTTTACCGGTTTTACCGGGCCAAGATGCTCTGCCTGGATGCGCTGCCCAACGCCGCCCATAAAAAGTTGGCGGAATTGGAGATGACGGGCAAGCTGCGCAGCGTGGTCACCCAGAACATTGACGGTCTGCATCAGCTGGCCGGATCAAAGCGGGTGTGGGAGCTGCACGGTTCCGTCCACCGCAACTACTGTATGCGGTGCAAAAAAGCTTACCCGGTGGAGTTCATCCGGGACAGTGAAGGCGTACCCACCTGCTCCTGCGGAGGCATCATCAAACCTGACGTGGTGCTGTATGAGGAGCCGCTGAACAGCCGGGTGATGGAAAAGGCCTTGTCCGACATCCAAAGTGCAGATATGCTGATCATCGGAGGAACATCCCTGGCCGTTTACCCTGCTGCCAATCTGATTCATTACTACCGGGGACATCGGCTGGTTTTAATCAACAAGAGCCAAACCCCATACGATTCCCGTGCTGATTTGATGATCGCAGGGCCCATCGGGGAAATTTTGGAAGAGATCAAAGTGCGGTAATGGAACCGGAATGGCGGAGAAGCAAATGCGTCTCCGCCATGTTCTTTGAATCGGTTTGATTTGATGTGGTGTGGAAAGGGAGGTACGTGGTATGACGGAGTGGGACCCAAGAGCACTGGCAGTGATCGATTGCCTGGAGCAGGCGGGCCATCAGGCGGTACTGGTGGGAGGCTGTGTCCGGGACAGGTTGCTGCGCCTCACGCCCCATGACTATGACGCGGCAACGTCAGCGCTTCCAGAGGAAATTGAGGCGGCCTGTGTCGGGCTGCGCTGTGTAAAGACCGGGGAGAAGCACGGCACGATCACAGTTTTGTCTGGCGGATTACCCGTGGAGGTGACTACCTTCCGCAGAGAGGGGACCTATTCCGACCATCGTCATCCAGACCGGGTGGAATTTACCATTGATCTGGCCCAGGATCTAGCCCGCCGGGACTTCACCATCAACGCCATGGCCTGGGGAATAGATGGGCTGGTGGATCTGTTTGACGGGCAGGGGGATCTGGAGCGCAGTCTGGTGCGCTGTGTGGGGAGTCCAGACCGACGCTTTGAAGAGGATGCCCTGCGCCTGCTTCGGGGGCTGCGGCTCTGCGCCCAGTTGGAGTTTTCCATCCATCCCGATACCGCTGCGGCCATCCGCCGACACACCGGCCAGCTGTCCCATGTATCCTGGGAGCGGGTTTCAGCTGAATTTGTCCGGCTGCTCTGCGCCCCGGGAGTGGGCCGGGTTTTGCTGGAGTTTCCGGAGGTGGTGGCCCAGGTGCTCCCCGAGCTGGCCGCGTCCATTGGCTTTGACCAGCGCAATCCGCACCACTGCTATGACGTGTATATCCACAGCGTGAAGGCACTGGAACAGGTTCCACCGAAGCCTGCCCTCCGGTTGGCCGCCCTCCTGCATGACGTTGGCAAGCCGCAGTCGTTTTTCCTGGACGACCAAGGAGTAGGTCATTTTTATGGCCACGCCAAGGTGAGTGCCGCTCTGGCGGATCAGGCACTGCACCGCCTGCGCCTGGATAATGCCACGCGGGAAAAGGCTGTGGCGCTGGTGGACCTGCACCATCTGCCGGTAGAACCCACACAGAAGTGGGCGGGCCGATGGCTGACCAGGCTGGGGGAAGAACCGTTTTTTGATTTGCTGGCGCTCAAGCGGGGGGATGCCCTGGCCTGCGCCCCCGGTGCGGAAGGGGAAGCGGATATCCTGACCCGGGCGGAAGAGAAGGCCAGGGAGCTTCTTCGCAGCTGCCCATGCCTCACCCTCCGGGATCTGGCGGTAGACGGGTGGGATGCGATGGCCGCCGGGCTGTCCGGCCCGGCCATTGGCCGGGCGCTGGGGGAACTGCTGGAGCAGACTGCGGAGGGAAAGGTTCCCAACGAGCGGGAGACACTGCTGGCGCGGCTGCGCCGGATGGGAGCGTCATAAGCACCGCCTGTTTTTCGGCCCACGGCCGAAAAACAGGCGGTGCTTCTATGTGAGGATCTTACGGCTGCAGATGAGCATTACGGTCGAAGTAACTCTTGGTCTCCTTGGCCACCACACCGGAGAGAGCCAGCAGGGCAATAATATTGGGGATGGCCATCAGTCCGTTGAAGATGTCCGCGATGGTCCATACGGCCTTGACAGTGAGATAAGGGCCGATAAAGACCGCTGCGATGTACAGCCAGCGATAGACCCTGACGGGACCCATCTTGCCGCGGGATAGATATTCCAGACAGCGCTCGGCATAGTAGTCCCAGCCAAGAATGGTGGTAAACGCGAAAAACATCAGACACAGCATCAGCAGGAAGGATCCGACCTGGGAGGGGAAGGGCAGGGCGTTTTGGAAGGCGTACATGGTGATTCCGGCCCCTTCCAGCCCCAGCGCGGGATCCCAGGCTCCGGTGATGACGATAGCCATGCCGGTCATGGTGCAGATGATGATGGTGTCGATGAAGGTACCAGTCATGGTGACCAGTCCCTGGCGGACAGGCTCCTTCGTCTGGGCGGCGGCGGCGGCGATGGGGGCGGAGCCAAGGCCGGCTTCATTGGAGAAGATGCCGCGGGCGACACCCTTCTGCATGGCAATCTTGATGGTGACGCCTACAATGCCGCCGGCGATGGCCTTGGGCATAAACGCGCCCACCACGATCTGATACAGGGCGTTTGGAATGGCAGTCACGTTAAAAATTAGAATCAGTATGCCGCAGGCCACATACAGGATGGCCATGAAGGGTACGATGATCTCGGAGACCTTGGCGATGCGCTGAATGCCTCCGATGATCACTAGCGCCGCAAAGACGGTGACCAGCAGGCCAACCAGAACGGTGGTTAGAGTGATCACCAACTGATTCTTTCCGGAACCAAGAGTAAACAGTACGGTACTTTTATTTGGGTCAAAGAAATTCTGGGCCGCTGAGGTGATGCCGTTGATCTGGGTGATAGTTCCAATGCCAAGCAGGCCTGCAATGGCACCGAACAGGGCAAAACACTTCGCCAGCCACTTCCAGTTTGCTCCCATGCCCTTTTCAATGTAATAAAATGGGCCGCCCAACACGTGCCCGTCTGCATCGATCTGGCGATATTTCACAGCCAGAAGACCTTCGGCGTATTTGGTGGCCATCCCGAAAAAGGCGGCAACCTCCATCCAGAACAGAGCGCCCGGGCCGCCTGCGGCAATGGCGGAAGCTACGCCTACTATGTTGCCTGTGCCGATGGTGGCGGACAGGGCGGTGCACAGCGCGCCAAAGGAGGTGACCTCACCGTGCCCATCCGCCTCATTTTTCACCATAAATTTCAGGGCTTTGCCCAGGTGGAAGACCTGGAGCAGGCCGGTGCGGATGGTCAGCCACAGGCCGCAGGCCAGGATCAACACAATCAGGGGGATGCCCCAGACGATGTCGTCGATTTTTACCAGTAGTTCTGTTATCATGTTTCCCTTGTCTCTCCCTCCAAAATTTGCCCATACAGACAAAACAGGAGCGCAGCCAAAAAGTGCTGCGCTCCTGACAAAACGACGCTTCCCCGTCAACGGGAGCGTGTTCCCGTTGACGGTATGTGTAAGAAGCTCTGTTCTTTTGCCTGAGAGATTTGTCCGAAACGAAAGGTTCCGGACTTGCACCTTCGGCCCCCGAGTTGAGCGGGTGTCTCCAGAGTGCCATCCGTCCACAGTCCTCGTACCTGAGAGTGTTACACCGTCGGTGGGTCCCGGAGGGGCCGCTTCTCTGTGGACATCGTCTGGCTGTTTAATTGTCCATTGGATGGGGACAATTATACATGCACTAGGAACAAAATGCAAGATGCAGAAGTAAAAAAATCTTGTTTTCTGAATTCCCACGAAAACCCCAGCAAAAATTCGGCTTCTCCTTCACAGTAAAACGAAGGTGACACCGTTGTTGTGCCGATCCAAATCGCGGTCTTTCCGCAGATCGCCGCAGCGGCGAAAGGCATCCAGTGTGGCGGGGTTGAAGATGGAAAACTCCTCCCCCGGGATCAGAACGGCAATTTCTCCCCGGGTCTGCAGACGGGACAGATAGCTTCTGGCCTCAATCCGAATGCGGCCACCGGTGCCGGAGGAGCCGTACCCGTGAATCAGCTTCAGAGCCGTAAATCCAAGGCTCCGGCTGCGGTGAAGCTCAAAGGTCAGCTGACGGATGGCTTGGTCCGCCCGAGGCATACCGCGCTCCAGATTTACTTCCCGCAGGTTACTGCTCAAGGTTCTGCTCCTTCTCCTGGGTCAGACGCTCAGCCGTCCGGAAGGCGCGGCTCAGCCGCCAGATGAGAGACAGGTCGCTGAGTCCGTCAAAGACCAGCGCCACGCCGATGAGAATGATCAAAGAGGCAAAGGTGCTAAATGGGTTGACCAAGATCAAGGCGCCGAATGCAATGGTCAGAAAGGCGAGCAGAAGGTCTGCCCACCAGCGATTCCAATGCTGGCGCATCAGTGCGCCTGCCCCCTGCAGATCGACAATGCCGTGAACAATCAAAATTGCACCGAAAATATATTGGATGAGTAGAATGACAGAGTCGGGGCTGGTCATCAGCCAGATGCCAAGGGCACACAAGACCACGGCGGGAAGTACAAAAAAGGCGGGAATCCCCTCTCGCCGGCGGGCCAGCCAGCCGAGAAAATAAATAATGCCGGTGAGAAAAATGGCGGCGCCCAGAAGCATGCAGATAAAGTGGATGGACCGATCGGGCCATCCGATCAGCAGCAGGCCGAGCGCGATGGTAACAGCCGCCGCCGCAATGCTGCTGCGCCGCTGCTCATGGAGAATGGTTTTCATACAGGCACCCTCTTATTGATCAGTTTTGTGGCAGGGAAAATGAGCTGTTTGCTGCAAAGACGGCTGGGGTTTAGTTATCTGCGAACCGGGGGAAAACAGGCAAAAAGAGAATGTGTCATAGCCGCTTTCTCATAATTATAGCATAAGAGCGGCGTTTGCTCAATCCTTTTGACAAACCGGGCTCCGGCAGATCAATGCCGGAGCCCGGTTTGCAGAATTGGTTTCCTGCGGAAGAGGGACCAATTCTATTTTTGGGTGAGAGGCGAACGGAACACTTATCGGCCCAAGGCGAACAGGTTGGTGCCGTCCATAAAATTCGCGAAGGAGTACAGCACCACCACGACGTCGATGTCGTGCTGAGCGACATAATCTTTGATACTGGTCAGGTTATACCGAAGGTCAAACAGATGGAGTTCAGAAAACCGCTGGGTCAGGAAGGGTGCCAGAGAGTCGGTGTAGGAGTCGCGGACGATCAGTACCTTGGGGGCGCCGATCTGCTGGGTTTTGATGACGCAAAGGGATTGGTTTCCCCCAAGAAAGTAGGAATACTTGTCCTTTTCTGCCAGAAAGCGATCGACATAGAGTGTACCCTGCGTGGGGGTGGCGCTGAAGTAAGAGGTGACGCTGATTCCGTCGGCGGGGATATACCGGTCGATGGTGTCGGGGGAGATCCAACGCACCCCGGAGGAAGAGAACGTGGTGCCGCAGAACTGATCGGTGACAGCAGTTTTTTGATAGTCATTCATATCCAACGGCTCCAGCCCCATAGAGTCCAGCAGGGCGTTGGCTCCGTAGTAGGCGCCAAGGCTGGTCCAGTGGTGATCGGTGCGGTAATAGAGATCCTCATCGCTGTGGGCTGCCAGGGCTTCGGTGAGATCCACGGTGGCCGTTTTGGCAGAATGGTACAGCGTTTGGATGATGGCTGACTCGTCGGCGGTGGGGGCTCCGGTGGGGAGCCGGTCAGCCCAGATGGTGGCGGCGGAGGGGATCAGACCGAAGTAGACGGGGACGGACATATTGTTTGCCAG
>JAYFPV010000074.1:0-8378 GCA_034927465.1 Lawsonibacter sp. | reverse complement strand
CATTGGGACAGCCATTCCCCGGTCATCCCAGCCAGCGTGGACTGGGTTCCCAAAATGGGTCTGGCCAGAGGCGTGCCCTTGTAGACGGCGGCAGACAGCCGCTCGGAAACCAGGTCTTCCGGCGTGTCTTCGTACATGCCGATTTCCTCTAAAATCACCCCGCGCTCGGTGTCCACGTCCTCTTGGGCAAACCGGGAGCAAAAGAGCATGTCGCTTAAAATGTCCAGGCTCCGATCTAGATGGGTGTCCAGGCTGCGGGCGTAAAAACAGGTGTGTTCCTTGGTGGTGTAAGCGTTGATCTGGCCGCCGATGGCATCCATGTCCATGGCCAGCTGGGCGGCGGTCCGCCGGGCGGTACCTTTAAAGAGCATATGCTCAATAAAATGGGCTACACCGTTCTCGCGGGATTCCTCGTGGCGCGAGCCGACCCCCACAAAAAAGCCAAGTGCGGCGGACCGGGAGCCCGGAATCTCCTCCGTTAGCAGGCGGGCGCCATTGGACAGCGTAATTTCTTGATGCATAGGGACCTCCCTGAGTCTGTCGAATTTAGCGTTATGCAGTATAACACAAAAAAGGCAGACCGTCCACCACAGAAATACAAAACAAAAATAGGAAAATTTTGTCCGTCTTCAGGTATAACCATCCACTGCCTTGTCCAAACTAGGGCTACGGAGGTGGTTTTTCGTTGAAGAACCGTAATATGTTTCAAAAGCTGGGCGATTTTGTGCTGGGAAAGGGCTTCTACATAGTCCTGTTCCTGTGCGTCGCCACCATAGGAATTTCGGGCTATTATCTGATCCGAACCATGAATCATCCAGGGGAAGCGGTGGAACCGACAGGGGGAAACGCGTCCGTAGTTCTTCCCGACTCTGAGGCCAACGGCCCAGACCCGGAAGGCAGCCTGCACACAGGGCAGGACATCACGGGCGGCCAGTCGGCACAGACGGTGATCCCTCATACACCGGAGCAGCCAGACGACCCCGCGTCGGTGAAGCAGACGGAAGCGGAGAGCGGCCAGGCGCCAAAACCCATTGCGGTGGTCTTTACCTGGCCCGTCAAGGGTGAAATTTTAAGGGACTTCAGTGTGGAGACCCTGTCGCCGGACCCCACCTTGGGAGACTGGCGGACCCACGGAGCACTGGACATCGCCGCCGCTATGGGGGTAGAGGTGCTGGCCATGGGAGCCGGAACGGTGACGGAAGTGTATGAAGATGGCCTGATGGGCACCACGGTTGTCATCGACCATGGAAACGGGCTGTCCACCACGTACTGCAATCTGGCTGGCCAGCCCACGGTGGAGCCGGGGGACACAGTGGAAACCGGAACCATTATCGGCGCCGTGGGGGATACCGCCATTGCCGAGAGCGGCCTGGCCTCTCACCTGCATTTGGAGGCCTGGCTCAACGGCGAGCTGGTGGATCCTGTGGATTATCTGCCCAAAACGTAAAAAATGGCCGCTGCTTTTTAGCAGCGGCCATTTTTTATTCATTGAGCAGAGTGCTGCAGATGCGGGACGCAAATTCATCCAGTCGATCCCCAATTCCCGGTAGATCCGCGGCCTCGCCGGGGTCGTTGGCTGTCTCCAGCATGGCAAACCGACCGGGGAGATAGAACGACTTGTTCATATTCAGTCCGGCAATCAGCTGTCGGGCCACGATATCGCACCCGGAGTATCCGGATACTATAATGGAAAATAGCACCTTATCGTAAAAGCGGGTCTGGCGAAACAAGGCGGTAAGACGATTGATAAAGGCGGTCAGGTTGGCGGACAGCGCATCATTGTAATTGGGGCAGAGCATCACAATCCCGGCACACCGGCGGACAGCGGGGTAGACCTCCTCCTGCATTACGCCGCCGTAGAAGCAGCCCCCCCGCTCGCCAAAGTGGAGGCACATGGTATAGGGACAGCCCGAGCAGTCGGACATGGTACCGTTGCGCAGCCCAATTTCCGTAAACGTGAAGGCATTTCCAAGACGGGACCTGACCTCCTCCCACAACGCCAGGGTGTTGGAGGTGTGGTGGCTGGAGGCATGGAGAACCAGAAGTTCGGGTTTCTCCGCTTTGGGGAAGTCTTCCGACTCCAGTCGGTCAGCCAGTTCCCGTGCGGCTGTGCGGTAAGCCCCCATCCAGTCTGAATTCAGGCGCTTGGCCTGGACTTTAAAGTTGACCAGAGAACCGGTGCCCTCCACCAGTGGGCGTCCCAGAAACGCGCAGCCCGCCAGATTGGCCGTCAGAGTCAGCTCGGTGGCTGCCGACTTGGTGTATAGGGGAGAGGTCCCATCGACAATTAGTCCAGCTGTGCAGCCTTCCAGCAGCCCAGGCTCCCGTCTCAGGCGGGCAAGCATGGTTACATACTCCACATTTGTGCCCGTGTCTCCCAAAGGAAGCGCGAAGAGGAGACGTTGGCCTGCCAGATCAGTCAGCTCTTCCGCCCGACGAAGGGTGCGGACCTGCCGCCCTTCCAGAGCGTGGCGCAGAACTCCATCCAGACGCATGTCTGCCCACTGGGCGTCTGGGCGGGGATGGATCAAGGTCAGAGACATCCCAGTCACCTTCTTCTCATACACTTACAAAATTTCCTTCAGATGCTGCGCCGCCTCCTGAATATGCCCGAACAGAGCATCCGGGATATGGGGCAGCAGCTCGGTTTCAATGCCGGTGGGAGTAAAGCGGTTTTTTATCCCCATGTAGATCCCGTCCAGAAAGACGGACCCGCAGTGCCATTCCCCCCGCAGGGTGAGAAGCAGGGATAAAGCGCCGGAGGACAGGGCGGGAGCTACATAGGGCTTAAAACCCAACTCCCGCATTTTCAAATTCGCGGTGACGGTGAGATGGGTTAGCTCGTGAGACAGCCCTTCGTCATAGTGCTGGATGGAGTTGGCGATGGTCAAACCGGTGCCGTGTGGGCCGAAGGACCGCCCCTCGGTGAGAAAGGAGGAGAACCGTGTGTCCCGCTTGGCGTAGTAGGCGGCCCGGGCGTTCATCACCCCAAGGCCAAAGCCCTGAACCTGTTCGGGGCGCAGACCCTTCCCGTCCCAGACGCCGGTCTCGTCCAGGTTGCTCTCCAAATAGGCGGTTTTGGCCAGAGGGTCTACCGGATCGGACACGGCGCACCAAAGACCCTGAAACCGGGCGCCACGGGCCAGCCTGGCGTAGTGTTTCACGATGCCGGCATTGGCCTCGAACTGGGCCATGCGCACGTCCTGGACCTGAGCGCCCACCGGAGGGATGCCTTTGGAGGCCACAAAGACGAACACATCGCAGTCGAAAAGACGGTCGGAGGGAACAATCTCCACCTCGGGCAGGGCGTCGTAATCCCAAGGCAGCGCGACCTGGCCCATTTCAAATTCCCAGCGGGCAGTGATTTGATCTGACAAATCGCAGATGCCGATGGAGGAGATCACATCCCCCCCCAACAGCTTCAGCCCCGTGAGCAGGGTGGAGCCCACGTCTCCAATGGCCAACAAGTTGACACGCTTTTTGCCGGGCTTCGGGGCGGCGGAGAGCAGATCTATCCACCCCGGACGGCCCATGTTGACGGCGGTGAGCCGACCCTGGAAAATGGCGGCCCTGGTGGACTCGTCCGCTTCCACTTTGGGCAGACGGGAGGCATCCAGCACCTCCAGCCCATGGGGGGCCAGCAGCTGCCCCGGGTGACCGACCCGAAAGGAACCGCGGCCCAGAACTGCGTCCCCGGAAACCGGAGCGAACAGAGGGCCTTCTGTTCCCGGAGCGGTGGGCGGGCCGAAGCCGTCCAGATGGGTGAGAGACACCAGGTTGGCGCCCCTGTAACGATAGTAATACATCGCATCACCTTCCAAAAAAGTGAGGTATAGACAAACAGACGCAGGGAGCAAGCTGACACAAAATTTTGCATGTCGGGCGACTTACTGATTTTGGCGCAGCAGCTGCTCCAGATCGTTTTCCAGGTACACGGAGGCCGATAGGTTGGGGTCGTAACTCAGGCAGGTGCCTTTGTCGGGGCACAGTGGCAGAATGACCGCCTCTGGCAGCCGGGACAGAGTTAAGTTCCGACCGTAGAGGACGCGATATTCCTGCTCCAAGGTGGAGATGACATCATGAGCGGCCTCCAGGCAGGTGCGGGACAGATGGAACACCGCGTCACGACCGCACTCCGCCTGGTAGGACGGGGCGGCATACGGCAGAATGTGGTTGATGCCGGGCAGCAGACCGGGGACCGGAGAGCTGGGCCGCCGGACGGTGTTGCCGCCGATGAAGGGGTACAGGGTGGCTTCCACAAACCACTGCCGCAGCCGGGGCAGAAAGTACACGCTGTCCACCGGCCGGTCCCAGGAATGCATCAGATCTTTGCCATAGCCTGACAGCACGCCCACGAGCACCATACGGATGGGAACCTCCTCCTGACGCAGGATGGGATCCAAGGCCCACATGCGAAAGCCGGGGTGCATCAGATCATCTACCAGGATCACCGGGCGATCAAAGGATTTGATCGTGCGGATCTGGCAGGGAATGGGGGCATAGTAGGGGAAGGCCTCGATGGTAGTTTCGGTCAGGTCCGGAGAGAAGACCTTGTCGGTGTGGACGGTTTTGGTCACCGTGTTCGGAACAATTTTACCGCGGAGCAGCTTGCCGAAGGGGACACACATATTTTCGCCCAATGTCCGCGGGGTGGTGGGCGTAGCAGGTACGTTGTTGTAGGCAGTAATTTTCTCCAGCAGCCGGTGGTGAATGATGTCGGCGGACAGCGTCAGGACCAAAGAGCCGGGATACAGCCCGGTCATGGCATGCTGAAGCTGCTCATGGCCACGACGAATGGCGGACAGTACCCGGGAATTGCGGCACAAAGGCTCCTGAATTGTGGTTTCCAAATTTTGAATCAGCACCGTGGGCGCGCGCATGTCCACTTCCCGAATGGAGACGTTTCCCTCCCGGGAGACAAAGCCCTGGCGGGACAGCGTGTCTTCCAGAGAAGCGGGCATATGGCCGTCGTGAGGGCGAAAGACAGCATAGACACACTCTTCCTCCAGCGATCGGGCCAGCAGCTCGCAGAGAAGAAGCTGACCGTAGTCCTTGTGCCGTTCGGAAGTATCCGCGCACAGGGCGGTGATGAAAAGCACGTTGCCGGCCGCGCGCAGGCGGATGCGGTTGGCCAGTTCGTTGTCCTCCAAAGCGGCAAAAAGCTGGGAGGTGGTCAGCAGACGGTAGCTGACAAAGCCAAGCAGCTGCTGGTGGTGCCCGGTGCGGCGCAGCAGCAGGACGCCGTCCTGCTGCTGGGTAATGGCGGCACAGACCGTTTCTCCATCCGACTGACCGGCGGTCAGGCTGGCCAGAAGCTCAGAGGAAGGATGATCTGCCCATTGGAACTCCAGATCTCCGGCATAGAGCAGGGGCTTGTCCTGCGTATCCCGGAGATACAGGCCGTTTTGATAGATAAAATCCTGAATCACCGGGTCAATAAAGGTGGAAATGTCCCGGTTCAGGTCCACGTTTTCTCGAATGCGGGAGGAGCTGATGTCCTCCAAATGAGGGGGCAGCTGAAGTTGAATAACCTTGCCAGTAATAGGAAGGCCGCAGGGCGGTTCAGTCTCCCCCGCGCGGCGGAAGATAATGTGGTTCATCTGATGGATGGAATAGGGACTCGGCTCCGTTTTGTAGGAAGAGGCGTTGACCACCACGTCACTGCCCACCACCACATAGACCTCCTGCTTTGGGAACAGCTCCACCAGACGCCGCAGGTCGGAGGAATTGGCGATGTTGACCGGAATGTCGACCGGAAACAGGTGAACGTGGAAATCCCCTGCCACCGACAGATTGACAATCTGCCGGCGGATCAGGAGAGGCTGGGCTTTCTTGGACCAGGAAAACTCATCCACGGCCAGATACACCTCGAACCCCAGATCCCGGATGGCGCGGACGATGCCTTTGTGGGACAGGGTAAAGGGGTCGAAGGTGCCGGGGAAAAAGGCAATGTTCCGGGGCAGGTCAAAGGTGAAGGGGCCGTGGTCCATCCGCCGCAGAGCGATAAAACGGTTGATATGGGCCAGAGCGGCGGCCCGGTAAAAGAAGGTCAGGCCGTTTTGACCAGGAGCCTCCTGGATGAGGAACAGCAGCTTGCGGTAACACAGGGAGAACAGCCGCCCCTTTTCCTCCATGTCCAGCACGGGAGATTCAAACAGCAGCTTGCCGATGACCAGCAGAGCCTCCTGATGTACTGCCTCCCGGTAGTGAGCCAGCCCTTGAAGCAGCAGGCCGAGCAGTTCCTGCCGCCTGGTTTCATAGGCGGACTCCGACTCGGAGAACCGCTCCCGATAGGCGGGGTAGCACTGAAGAAGCACCCCGATGGTATTCAAAGCGCCGGATACGGCGGAGTCGCTGGGAGAACCAAGCAGGCCCTTCAGCCATAGTACCTGCTCATCCAGTTCGCTTGGATGGAGATACAAGGCGGCCTCGCCCAGGTACTGGGGAATATATTTGGAAATCTCGTACTGGCCCATTTCCAGGCCCTTGCCCAGTTCCACCACCACCTCGTTGCGCTGGTCCCGGCGCAGCATGGATAAGGTGCGTACCAGAGCGGAGCCGGCGGTGTGCCGGACCACCACCCGTTCGGATACCTTCACTAGGTTGGACAAGTGGGTGGCAATATGCAGAGTATGGGTTTTCAGGCCGTGCTCCACCTGATCCCGCAGAAGCTCCACACCGGCCACCTTAACCACCCAGGGGGTAGCGATTTTCAGGTTGTCTAAAAAGACCTCGCTGGTAATGTCCATGCGGTACAAGGTATGCTCGATGGCCGTTACATCCGCTCCGGCCCGGCGGAGGATCTTGCATTGGAGGAAGATGGTGGTCAGTTGATCCGATTCCAAACTCCGGGCGACCTGGACGATGCGGGCCATCTGCGGATGGTCGCGGGGGAGAGAGCGCTGGGCCTCCCGAAGGAATTCCAGAGCTGCGGTGATCAGACGCAATTCGTCCGAGGCGGTGAAATAGGCGGCAAAGTCAATGAGTTTTCCTCTGGTTGCTTCCCCGTAATATTGGGAGGGCAAATACCGGATCGCATCCAGCAAGGTAAACGCGGTGTCGGGCGCGGTTTCCGACGGTTTGTCATAGTAGTTCAGCAGTGCGCCCAAAAAGCGTGGCACGTCTCCGGGCCGGGCGTGGTCCAACATGGAGCCCACCATCAGCTTCAGGGTGTAGCTGATGTGGGAGCGCTGTTGGGGGGTGGTTTTATGGTCGGGGAAGATGATCATGTCCAGGTACTGCGCCCACAGAGTGAAGGGGACGTCTTCCGCTGGGTCGTTCTGGGCGTCGGCGGGAATCTCCTTGCGGTAGACCAGATGGAAGCGGGCGATCAGCTGGCCAATCAGGCCGCCAGCCTGGCGTCGGATGTCGCCTTCGCGGTGGACCAGCAGCTCGTACAAAAACGACAGCGCCTGGGTCTTTTGCCGCACGGACAGATAGGTAGAATATTCATCAAAGACGTTGAGGTAAGCACGAAGCTGCTGCCAGCTCTTGGTGGAGCGGGCCTCCTCAATAATGTTGCCGAACTTTTGCTCGTTGGACAGCATATGCATCAGCTTTAGGTTGTGATCCACCGACAACAGAATCAGGTTGTCCAGCGTTTCCTCCGGCCCCATGAGGGCGGAATCTTTGTGGGGCGTGGGGGCCTGCATATGGCCGGTCAGGTCCACGTCCACCCCAAGGCGACGCATATAGTCCTCAAAATCGTGGAGCTTGCCATAGACAAATTCGTACCGGCGGCGCTTTTTCCGGTCCACATTGTCCAGTTTGGACAGAATGACCTGGAACGACGCCTCCAAAGAATAAAGGACGATGATCTCACTGCCGTCTTCGCCTTGGGTCTGCTTGGAGCGGAAGTCGGCGTAGATGAGGAGCAGGGACTCCACCGACAGGGACTCCAGTTCCAGATCCCAGGTGGAGTGGTTAGAGGCAATGTGGCTGATGCCCTCCATCTTTCGAGCAAGCAGCCACTGGTCGGTGTAATAGTAGTGAAGATAGGGCACACGCTCTCCCGGCCGGCAGCCGAATTTCCCAAAGTCGTGGGCGGCGGCGGCCCCGGAGATCAGAGCCAGATCCACATCCACGCCGGACTCCTGCAGCCCGCGGGCGGCGGTCATGGCGATATAGTGGACGCCGGAGATGTGGCTTAAGGTTTTGAAGGGAGTAACCTCCATTCCAAGCCGCATCAGCTCGTATAGATACTCCTCTCGCCAGGCAGTCATCAGGCGGCGGTACTCTTTTGCACTGTCACAGCGGCTGTATTCCTCTTCGGAAAGAAGTTGAAAATCCAGCATCGGGTCGAAGGGGAGCGCGGCGCGCTCATAGTTCAGCAGGACATGAAGAATGCTCAGATAGACACAGGCCCCATCGGCATACAG
>JAYFPV010000291.1:0-1963 GCA_034927465.1 Lawsonibacter sp. | reverse complement strand
GCATCTGATTGACAGCAGCGGAGAGGTATACCGCTATCTGCCGGAACTGGACGCTGCAATTCACTCAGAAAACGCCCAGGCCCATTCGCGGACCGGTGAGCCGCTGGTCTATGACCGAAAGCAGGCCAGGCGGCTGCAGGTGCTCCCCCTTGAAACAGCTTTTGAGCTGTTGGGGCCGTAACATAGGAGAAGCCTGCTGCGGTACGGGATGAAGGGCGAACGCAAAAGTAAAAAGAGATAGAGGGAGGCGGACAATCGGCATAAAGCTGATCGTCCGCCTCGCTTTTTTGTGAAGGAATATCCTTCGCTGCTCACTCGTCATATATGGCTTTAAACATCGGCCCTTCTATGCTGACGATTTCATCAAAGGGGATCGCCGTGCCATGGGTCATCACGACAACCTGTTCATATTCGTCTATCTTTTTTACCGTATCGGTAGCGGTAACATAGGCGCCGCCTTCCTTTTTTGCGTCCGGCTGAAAGTAGGTGACGGTTATTTCAGGGTGCTCTTCCAGCCGGTCCGCGATCATTTGCAGCCTGTCTCTCAAGGCGTTCATCGTATATTCGTCCAGCTCTATCCGCTCATCGGTCAGCCGGGCGGTTTCCTTGACGGCAGCGTCATAGCCGGTGAGCGCGGCGAAGGGGGCAAACTGGGCCGCCCGGTCAATGAGAGGCATTTGTGGATGCTTCGTTGAAACATGGTGCGGCAGATTTATAATGTCATCATATTTACTTGTCACGCCTTATGCCCTCCAATCTGCCTGTTTCGCTCCACGGTGGTGGCGCCTTCCTCCAAATTCATGCCTTTTAGAATCGCGTTTTTCCCATATTTCTTTTTTAGGGCCAGCATGGCGTGCTGCATCTTTTTTTCGCGCGCAAACTCGGCATCCTCCGCTTCCTTTTTTGCCCGCAACGCCTCATAGTCCGTAAAAAGGTCAATCTGCTCAAAGGTGTCCACCTTTGGGATGCTCTTTTCATCTACGACACGATTGGCCGTGATGTTGATTCTTCTGACCAATAGATTTTTGTCAACGATGCGTTCAAACAGATCCATTGTGGCCTCGACAATCAGCCTTGTGGAGGAGGTCTGCCTGTCAATGTTGATCGAACCGTGTGCCGATTTCGGTATGCTGCGCCCGTATGTGTCCTTGGTGATTGCCCCATGATAGGATTTCCTGATTTCCGGGTTGGTCAGATTTTCAATATCATAGCCAACCGTCAACACCATTTGGCTTGTCACAAGCTCCTTTTCCACCAGGTCGAGCACCAGCAGTTCAGTCATTTCGCGGACAATGAGCTTGGCTTTGTCAAACGTATAGGGACTCTGCAGCACCTGCCCCGATCCAATGCTGTTAGACTTTGGTTTGTATGCTTTAATGTCGGCAATCGTGCAAGGCTCCCAGCCCCAGGCGTGGTCAATCAGCAACTCCGCATTGACCCCAAGCAGCTTGTACAGCAGATCCTCGTTGTGGTAATCGGTTGGCTTGCCGAGAGAGCACCTTGCAATATCGCCCATGGTGTAGAGTCCGTGCGCCTCCAGCTCTCGGGCATATCCTTTCCCTACACGCCAGAAGTCGGTGAGGGGCCGGTGTGACCATAGCAGGCGTCGGTAGCTCATCTCATCCAGCTCTGCAATCCGCATACCGTTCTCGTCGGCCTGTATATGCTTTGCTCCGATATCCATAGCGATTTTAGCAAGATAGAGGTTGGTTCCAATCCCCGCCGCGGCTGTGATGCCCGTCGTTTCCAGAACATCGAATATCATTTTTACGGCAAGCTCACGCGCCGAGCACTGATATGTGTTCAGATAATGGGTGGCGTCGACGAATACCTCGTCAATCGAATAAACATGGATATCTTCGGGCGCGATATATTTGAGATAGACTTCGTAAATCCTTGTGCTGTACTTCATATAATGTGCCATTCGCGGCGGAGCGATGATGAAGTCCAAAGACAAACCGGG
>JAYFPV010000263.1:0-1595 GCA_034927465.1 Lawsonibacter sp. | reverse complement strand
CCTGAACGCCCTCGTCCATGCCTTGCAGCTGCTCCACCGCCCGGCCAAGAATCCCCTGACAAGTCAACGCGGCCTGTTCCAACTCTATCTCGGACGTTCCCGGGAATCTGGCCCTCAGCCAGCTTCTGCATTCCTTCAGCGGTACCGGAGTCATCGACAGCTCCTCACACCGGGAGCGCACCGTCTGGAGCAGCGTCCCTGCACCGTCACACAATAGCAGGAACGCGGCATAACTCGGCCCCTCTTCCAGCAGTTTCAGCATAGCGTTTTGGGCAGAGGGATTCATCTGGTCGGCCCCCTCCAGCAAATACACCTTTCGCACTCCCTCGTTGGGGCGGATATAGGCGTCGGTGCGAATGGCTCGTACCTGGTCCACTGCGATGGACTTCCCTTGTCCGCCGCCGTCCGTGACAATCACATCCGGGTGAATTCCGGCAAACACCTTCTTGCAGGCTGGACATCTGCCGCAGGGCCGTTCCGACAGGGCGGCGGTACACATCATGGCGGCCGAAAGCATCCGCGCCAGGGTGTGCCGTCCCGAGCCAACCTGGCCGGAAATCATATATGCGTGAGACAGGCCGCGGCCCTCTTCCCGCTGGGAGAGCATCTCCTTCAGGCGGGGATTGCCCGCCAGGGCTGACAATTCCATGGATATTCCTCGCTTGTATCGGTCTATCTGAACAACGTCTGCTTCTTGTTTTCTGCTGCATAACGCGGTTTTTATTCCACAATTTGCACGTCTCTTTTATTATAGCCTATTTTCTTGAAATAAGAAAGTTCTTTTTTCGAAATAACCTCCCCAGGCGCCACCACCGGAACACCTGGTGGATAGGGAGCCAGTTGGCAGACGGAAATCCGCCCATCGCATGCAGTCAGCGGAAGAGTCACACTGGGAGAAAACAGCGCCTCCCGGGGAGACAGCGCCCGCGCTGGCAAGGGAGGTGGGGGCAAGGGAGAACATGGCCCCATTTGGCTCCGCAGTCCCTCCAAAGCCTCCCTCAGCCGGTCAAAATCGGCATCGGTGTCCTGGGCTGTGCAGATCAGCACCACATGTCCTCCATCCTCCATTTCAGGGAAAATACCCTGATCTTCCAGACATCTGGTAAAAGAAGGCCCATCATTCACGTTTAATGTCAGCCGCCCTGGATCCAGAGACAGCCCTTGTCCAAGGGCTGGAAAATCCCGGCGCAGCTCCGCCACCCGGCCTGCGGTCCGTGGATATTCGCCCGGATGATCCAGCAGCCACTGGCGGGCCAAATCCAGGGATGCCATCATGGGGTAAGAGGGGCTGGAGCTGCCATAAATGGAAGCTGTACGCCGTACCCGAGCCGGATCCACACCCCGGGTAAACAGCAGAGCAGACTGGCCCATAGCGGGAAGTGTCTTATGCGCGGAAACCACGGCCCCGTCAGCTCCGGTAAATGCATCCATTCCCAAAAATGGCAGATGGGCTCCGTGTGCTCCGTCAATCAAAAGTTTTCCACCGTTCGCGTGAACTGCTTCTGAAATCCCGGCAACATCCGACAACAATCCGGAATACGTCGGGGAAGTAATACAAACTGTTTTGATCTCCTGGTGAGCCGCCAGCCGGTTCT
>JAYFPV010000129.1:0-3709 GCA_034927465.1 Lawsonibacter sp. | reverse complement strand
GGAAAGGTCAAGACAGCTTCCACCATGGTGTGCATCGTTTTAATGCTGCTGCCAATTGCCAAGTGGGTGAATGGAATTTGCGTGGCAGTGATTGTACTGACCACAATTTACTCCGGCGTGGAATATTTTATGAAAAATCTTGACATTCTGTCCGAAGCGAAGTAAGACGAGGGCGGAGGAAACTCTTTTATGAAACAAGAGATTGAGCGCGATCGGGTGCGGAATATTTCTCTTCGTCTGTTGGCCATATTGGCGTATGCCATTATCGTTGCGATTAACTACAAAAGCTTTGTTCAGGCGGGAGATTTGTTCCCTGGGGGGTTTACCGGAATCACCCGTCTGCTGCAGCGGTGTGCTGTAAAATACTGGGGGATGGAGCTGCCCTTTGCCCCCATTAACTTGCTTTTAAATGCTGTGCCCGCCGCCATCAGCTATAAGCTGATCGGAAAAAAATTTACGCTTTACTCTTGCTTGGCAATTGTATTGACCAGCGTATTTACCGACATGGTCCCCGCTATGCCGATTACCGAGGATGTTTTGTTGATCTGTGTCTTTGGCGGGTTAATCAACGGTTTTGCCATTAGCCTGTGTCTTCAAGTACGGGTGACGGGCGGGGGAACCGACTTCATTGCCGTGGCCTTGTCGGAACGGAAGAAAATTGACGCATGGAATTACATTTTGGCCGGGAATGTTGTGATCCTGATGGTGGCTGGGCTGCTGTTTGGATGGGATAAGGCGCTGTATTCAATTATTTTTCAATTCACCACCACTCAGGTGATCCGGCTGATGGACCCGGATGGAAGAAGGGTGACTCTGTTTATTATCACTGATCGGGAGAGCGCCGGGGGCGTATGCGCTCAGATTCAGGAGACCAACCATTCGGCCACGTTAATTGAAGGAGTTGGGCTTTACAACGGATCACCCTGTGTTATGATTTACTCAGTGGTAACCAGCAGCCAGCTGCGTCAGCTTACCCAAAAGGTGCGGCAGGCTGACCCTCATGCTTTTATCAACGTGATCCGAACGGAAAAGCTGAAGGGAAACTTCTACCGTCCACCACGGGACTGATGAAAGAGGCTGGCTCGGATCAAAAATAGAAGTCAAATGGTGAAACCAGAATTTAGATGGAATGTAGCAGGATTCCCAGTGTCGCGCGCGTCCCGCTCAGCGAAAAAGGTCTATCACGTGCTGATGGACTCGATTATGGGCGGCAGTCGGCCGCCTGAAACGGAACTGGGAGTTGGCCTAAACCGGAAGTGCCGGTTCTGTGGATTTATGCTGGATGATGAGGGAGTGTTCGGCTCCTGCCATATTTTGGATAAAAGCTAGTATTACCCTGGGATGGGGAACGGTTAAGGCCAACGGTCATTATGATGTGAACATGAAAAACCGGACTGCTCTAGCTGACGGAAAGGAAAACGGAGTGGCAGTGGCTGCCGTAGGTTAATGTGTCTTTGGTTTGGGTGCAGTATTTCATTTTCCAATTTTATATGACCGCAGAAAATAGCCCGTACCGTTTTATGCAGTACGGGCTATTTTGTGGATTTTCATAAAAATGCCACGTTTATAGATGGGGTAAGCAAATTTGCAAATCTTGACGCCAACCAGGGGTGCTCTTAGGGAAAGGCCTGGAAGCACGTCCCAGGTTTTGAAAGAAAAGAGGGAAAACGGGAGGGAAATCAGCGCTGCTTTGGATTGTCCCGAAGCAGAATTTGGTCGCTGGCCTGGTATTCTTTGGCGTAGCGGCCCGGGGTAACGCCGGTGAGATGGCCGAAGGTACGGATAAAATGAGAATTGTCCGAAAACCCGGAACGTTCGCCAGCCTGCTGTACGCTGACGCCGGACTGGAGAAGTTGTCGGGCCCGGAGTACCCGACTGTAGATGATATACTCCATGACGGAAAACCCGGTTGCCGACTTGAAGATACGGCACAGATAGTGCTTGCTGATGTAGAACTGGTCGGCGATTTGATCTAGAGACAGCGGGTCTGACAGGTTGTCCCGAATATAATCTAAGATGGGAGAGACCCGAAGAAAATCCTTGTTGCGGATGGCCTCGCCGGCGGTGGCTGCATTCAGGGTGGGTGCCACACGGATGAGTAAGTTGAGCAGGGCCACCATCTGGTGGATGTCGCTTCCGAAGGAACCGTCATTTTTATTTCGCTCCAAAGCTTGGAACAGCTCAATTAAGCCGGTCATTTCCTCTCCGTCCAACGTGGATCGGCGGAAGGCGTCATGGGTCAGTTGAGTGAAATCGGTCTGGGGGGTAGACAGCTCAACCAGAGCCTTGCGGCTGATGTGAAGCACATATCGGGCATGGAAGCCGGTGGCCATGGTGCGGTGGAGGGTATTTTCCCCAATCAAGTACAACGTTCCTCGGCGCAGGGGATATACTTGGTCGTTGACGAAGATATTGCCGGGACTCGTCAGGGGAAGAAGAAGCTCGAAGTGGTCATGAAAATGGAGTCGGCTCATGTTCCATGTGTCATTGTGATTGAGCTGAAGATGGAATTCTACATTCGTCATAAGACAACCTCCGTCAGGTTCGGCGGGGGGAGGCTTTTTGAGAAACCTCTTGGTATATCGCCGAATTGCTGCCTAATCATTGGGCGCAACCCAGTGAGAGAAGAAAAATAAAATGGCCGTCCACATTGCGCCGCAGTCATTATATCATGTGAGGAGAAGATATGCAAACTTTTTGCCAAGTTATAAATAGAAGAATTGTGGAGGTTGTGTTAAAATATTACTCGATAAATAGCGCATACCCGTCCCTTGAAAACAAGAGGAAAGAAGAGACCAAAAAACTTTTTGCAATGGGGGTTTTACCATGAACAAAGTATATTCCTTGCATGACGCGGTCGCGAAATTCGTCGAAAACGGAGACTGCATCTCCTTCGGCGGCTTTACGACCAACCGGAAGCCTTATGCCACTGTCTATGAAATTCTGCGCCAGGGGCAGAAGGACTTCACCGTCTGGGCTGGCCCTGCAGGTGGCGACTGGGACATGCTGATTGGTGAGAGCCGTGTCAAGGCTTACATCAACTGCTATACTGCCAATTCCGGCTACACCAATGTATCCCGCCGTTTCCGCGCTGCCATCGAGAAGGGCAAGCTGACCTATGAAGATTACTCGCAGGATGTTCTGATGCTTCAGCTTCACGCCGCTTCCCTTGGCCTGCCGTTCCTGCCTGTCCGTCTGATGAACGGCTCCGGACTGGTCAAGTTCTGGGGCATCAGTGAGGAACAGCGCAAGACCCTGGATAAGGTGGATGACCTGAAGTGTGTGGAAGTAGAGAATCCCTTTAACCCGGGTGAAAAGGTAGTGGCTGTTCCAGTGCCCAAGCTGGATACCGCCATTATCCATGTCCAGAAGGCCAGCCCCGACGGAACCTGTATCATTGAAGGCGACGAGTTCCACGATGTGGATATTGCTGTGGCCGCCCGAAAGGTGATTGTCACCTGCGAAGAGCTGGTGAGCGACGAGTACATCCGCCGCGATCCCACCTTGACCCGCATTTTTGGCCAGTGTGTGGATGCCGTGGTTTATGCGCCCTATGGTGCCTGGCCTTCCCAGTGCTACAACTATTATGACAACGACTCCCACGCCCTGAAGGAATACGACAAGGCGTCCAAGTATCAGGATGCCGCGGACGCCGAGGCTCAGATTGCCAAGGAGAAGGCTAAGGCTGAGAAGAAGGGCCTGCCCTATA
>JAYFPV010000113.1:0-3205 GCA_034927465.1 Lawsonibacter sp. | reverse complement strand
GTCTTCTGGTTGGAACGATCCCCGCGACAAGTCGGACATCAACCTGATGCAGCAGGCGGTGGTTATGGACGTGCCGCTGTTTGCGGTGTGCCGCGGCATGCAGGGCTTCAACGTTGCCATGGGCGGCGGGCTGATTCAGGACATCCCCTATTATCTGGGGCAGAAGGTGCTCAGCGGGGAAATCAACGTGGGTCGGGTAAGCGCAGTCCTGTCCGGAACCCTGCCCGGCTCGGAAGAGTCTGTGAAGGATACCGGATATACCTATTACAATGAAAACTACGAAAAAGTAGGCAAGACCTATGACGCGAGCACCGATACCTACATGGAAGGCAGCGGGTGCGAAGAAGGGCATCTGAGAGTTCAGGTTGACGGCTTGATCCACAGCGGCGGCACGGGATATCACGTACTGAAGGCCGGGAACGAGGGAATCGGAATTTCCCGGGACTCCAAGTGGATGTACGACGTAGCGGGACGCGAGTTCATTGATCTGGTGGCCACGGCGCACCATCAGGCGGTCAACCCCGATAAGCTTGGAAACGGGCTGACCATCGTAGCTTCGTCCACAGACGGCATTGTGGAAGGCATCGAGCATCAGAGCAACCTGTTTGCGCTTGCAGTTCAGTTCCATCCCGAACGGGACGCGCTGGGGGATACCCGCCGCGTGGATCTGGACAATGACGGCATCAAAGAAACCCCGATTGATGTGGATCAGGACAAGTGCAACGCGTTCCTGGGCGCACTGGTCAAGTATGCCGGAATTTACTCGGACAGACAGAATCAGATTTCGGATGATGATGATTCTTCTTCCACCGGCGGATCCGGGAATTCCACAACGCCTCCGGTAGTGCAGCCGACTGGCGGAAACTTTGCCGACGTGGCAGAGGGAGCCTGGTATCGGACAGCCGTAAACTATGTCTACGGAAAAGGATTGATGAGTGGGATGGGGAACGATTCCTTTGCGCCTGATACCACTCTGACTCGCGCCATGCTTGCCCAAATGCTTTTTAAACTGGGCGGCGCACAAGCTGGCGGCAATTCTTCTTTCACGGATGTTGATTCCAACGCTTGGTACGCGGCGGCGGTGAATTGGGCTGCAGCCAATGGCATTGTCTCCGGAGTGGGAGACGGGAGTTTTGCACCGGAGGCATCGATTACGCGGGAGCAGCTGGCTGTTATGCTGTGGAAGTATGCCGGAGCGCCATCAGCCAACCATGACCTTTTAAACGGTTTTACCGATGTTGGAGAGGCCAGTGATTACGCGGTGCAGGCGCTTGCCTGGGCGGTAGAAAATGGAATTATTGCCGGACAGGGCAATGGGACGCTGGCTCCTGGTGGGCAGGCTACCCGCGCCCAGGTGGCTCAGATGTTTATGAGCTATCTGGAGAAGAGGGCTGATATGCCTAAGACGGCTTAAAAAAAGCACTCGTCTCTGGCACGAACGAAAGCAGAATAGCAAAGCCAAAGGGGGCGCTGTGCAGGAAACTACGTGGCACCCCCCTTGGCAGAGACAAAAGGCCATAGCTTCATTGATATGACCGATGCGAGGCAGCCACTCGGCATCCGAATACAAGGAAGACCCGATAAAACGCTGGGTTGCTGAGTCTGAGGGAACAGAGTGAAGTGGAACCCAGCACCGGAGGTACAGTGGACGGCTGACGGCCACTTATCCACGGGTAAGTGTGCCGTCCCGGATTAGAAGTGCCAGTATTTGAGGGAGTGAAATGAATTGTACGCAACAAAAATCTGGTAGTTTTGATCCGAAATGAAAGTTCTATATAGTTCTGCATATAGTTCTATATCTAGTTCTATATACCATAAAAAAGTTAAGGCGATGAGCCTGAACTGCTGGTTAACATGACGATTGCTTTTCAGGTATTGCAGTGTTATAATGTATACAAAGAGTGGAAAAATTGTAACAATTCCCTGTATCCCTGGCGGTATCTGTTCCTGGAAATTTACCTTTGTAAGGAAAGAATGGAACAGTTCAGAGACTAGAGGCAGGGGTGGCTGCAGTTGAAATCTGCAACGTCTATCCGCGCTGTTGTGAGGCACAAAGGCGGAGGATTTCGTTGATTGGTTGAAGATCATCCAATGTGGGATGGTGCCACCTTTTGCCCGGATTCGTTTGCAAAGAGTTGAAAGACGGCTTCGCAAAGCTCCGATACCAAGACATAAAATTGATTAAAGAAAAACAGGCACAGTGAGGTACCGCTTTCTCATTATGCCTGTTTTATTGTCTGTCTTCCAGTGAAGCACCCGACATGAAGAGGAGGGATTGAAAAAATAAATCTTTGCATCCAGCGGAAGAGGAGGGATGATCAGGAAAAAAATGCAATTCGGAAACGCAACAAAAATGAATCAATTCTTTCAAAAAAAGTTCGTTATAGTCATAATAGCAAAGAATTTCGACAAAAAGTCCTTTTAATTGTACGAAATAAATAGAAACGGGGAAAAACATATTGCTTTTCCAACAGAATTATAATATAATGCATCTTGCAAGCAAGCTTGGAATGTACCTTGCAAACCGAATCACAAATTGGAGGAATGAAAACATGAAGAAGAAACTGGCTCTCGCATTAGCTGCTGTGATGGTTATGAGCATGGCCCTGACTTCCTGCGGCGAGAAGAAAACACCTTCCAGCAGTACTTCTGGTTCCGGATCTTCCAGCTCCGCCGCCAGCTCCACGCCTGCTCCTTCCGGCGAAAAATTGGAAATTACTTTGGCAACCGGTTCTACAAGCGCCAACTACTATGCCGTTGGCGGCGTGCTGGCCACCGTTCTGAATCCAGTGCTTACGAAGTCCAATATTACGGTTACATCTACTGGTGCATCCAAGGCAAATGTTCAGTTGCTGCAGGATAAAGAAGCCAATTTCGCTATTCTCCAGAACGACGTGGCTTATTATGCCAGCACCGGCACAGACCTGTTTGAAGGGGAAACTCCTTATCAGGATTGGGGTGCTCTGTGTACATTGTATGACGAGGTCGTGCAGGTCTTTACCCTGGATCCCAGCATCAAATCGTTTAGCGACCTGAAGGGGAAGACCGTTTCCGTAGGTGCCGCTGGCTCCGGCGACAACTTTGCGGCCTCCCAGATTTTTGCCGAGTTTGGCATGACCTTTGATGATGTCAATGCCGTGTACCAGTCCTACAGCGATTCCGCTGAAGGAATGAAGGATGGCAAGATTGACGCCGCGTTCTGTGT
>JAYFPV010000391.1:0-4113 GCA_034927465.1 Lawsonibacter sp. | reverse complement strand
TCACTAAAACAGAGATCGAGAAAATGTTCCAGCTTATGTTTGACAGCATGACAGAGGAAATGCGTCAGGCAGCCATCGGCGACTTTGGCAGTGTAGAGCAGTGGAAAACGCATTATATGGAGGTCATATCCTCAGCAGATATGCAAAAACGCTACGCCAAAGTAGTCGAGTGGTATGGCGGGAAGGATGCGTATTTGGACACCCTCCAGCATCCGATCAGCAAAGATATCGCGGAAAGCTACAAAAAGCGGGAGGATGCGATTCGTCAAAAGCTGCTTGCCAAACGCGGCTGTGATCTTAATTCCTTTGAAGTGAAGCAAATTATAGGTGAGTACGGTTTCGTCATGAAGCAGGTCTGCCAGATGAAAGAAGAAAAGGGCCTGATGCTGACGGTAGCGCAGTCCTACCGGAACGAGCAATGCAGGCAGGCAATCGACCAACAGTATGGGGACGGCGCGGCAGAGTTCCTTGCACAGGCGATCGAAGCGTTCTATCGGGATTGAAACGTCCGCTTGTCGGCGGATAAGATTGACACCCATGCCTATGCAGACTATCTGCCCAAAAAGGAAGAAAAGGTACCCGTGTCCGACGCAAATGTGCCTACTAATGAAGAACTGCAAATTAAACCCACTCCCGGCGAGGCTCAAACGAGCCCCGCCGCCTTGACTGCTGGACGCATTGCAAAACCGCCTCTTGCGTTCTCAAGCCAATAGCACTATAATGAAGTCGTGGTGAGGCTCAAAGCCTGATCAAATATAACATTTTAGGAGATTGCTGTTTGAAAAACAACACCTTGGAGATTGTCGGCTGACCGGGAGGTTTGCTGAACACATCTCGAACCTCCCTGAATTGAAACTCATCAATTTTAGGGGGAAAAACCATGCAAAACGATTATACTATCCGTTTGGAAACAACAAGCGATTACTTTGATGCCGAAAATCTGACGCGCGAGGCGTTTTGGAATGTCTACCGCCCCGGGTGTCTGGAGCATTATGTCCTGCACGCCTTTCGCGGCAAGCCGGATTTTGTTCCGGAGCTGGATTTCGTGATGGAGCGCCGCGGTAGACTGATCGGTCATGTGATGTATGTCCGCTCTGAGATCCACGCCGATGACGGCAGAAGCATTCCCATCATGACCTTCGGCCCCATCAGCATTGCACCTGAACTGAAACGACAGGGCTACGGCACGATATTGTTGCGCCACTCCATGAACGAGGCCAAAAAGCTGGGCGCGGGTGCGCTGGCCATCACCGGCAACATCGACTTCTACGGTCAATCCGGTTTCGTGGTGGCAAGCACGAAGGGCATCCATTACTTCGCCGAGCCACGGGACGCCGAAGTTCCCTATTTCCTGATCTGCGAGCTAAGTCCCGGCTTTCTGGACGGCATCTCCGGCACCTACAAGGACCCGGAGGGCTACTTCGTGGATGAAAAAGAAGCTGAAGCCTTCGACACGCAGTTTCCACCCAAAGAAAGGCTGAAGCTGCCAGGGCAACTGGTGTAACCCAATTTCATATCACGCGGGCGGAGCGGTCGGTGACCGCTCCGCGCTTTTTTAACGAAATTTATATAGCTGTTAACAAGAATTTTTTATTGACTTACCCTTGTTTTCAGAGATGACGTCACTCTCCAATCACAAATGAGTATCACAAAAGGCACGGTCATGGAATCATCACTCCATTTCCGTGCCTTTCGTCTGTTGTAGGCTCTTGAATTTTCCGGCTTGCGGGTCACCGGGTTCAGCCCGTACCAGCTGCCGCGCCGGGCGGCGTTTTGCTCCCGCTGCTTTTTCTTGGAGAGCTTTTCAGAAGGGATAAACTTTTCCATATCTGTGCTCCTTTCATGGAAGTCCGGAGCAGATCATAACAGAATGACGTCGCAATGTCAAATATCGACCCGGCGGAACGCCACCGTCTGCGCCTTCATGGAGATCTTGCCCACCTGCCAGCCATAGCCAGCCAATTCCTTTTTGAAAGTCAAAAACGAATGGCCGATGGGAAAACCGAGGATGCTTTCAATTTCTGCATAAGTAAGGATAAAGCACTCCTCCGTGTGCTTCCCGATGACCTCCCAAAGCGGCGCATACTTGCTCATTTGCCTTCCACCTCCGCATACAAAAGCGATTCTTTCATCAGTATAGCATGATTGGGTTCAAAATGCAGCAAACATTTCGCCGCAGCACGCCAAGTTATGATACACTGTTGGCAGAATTGTTTTTCTGTTGCCGCAACTGCGCAAGCAGTGTCGAGAAAACCCGCCGCTGGTTGTGGTACGATCCTTTTGTAAGGAGGTGAACAGCGTGAATGACAAAACTCTTGCCGTCCAACGGATGCAGGACTATATCGAAAGCCACCTGACCGAAACCATCACTCTGGCGGATCTGGCCGGGGTAGCCAGATTCTCGCCGTGGTATGCTGCCCGCATGTTCAAAGAGCTCACCGGTCTGGCCCCCGCCGACTATATCCGGCGGCTGCGACTCTCCAAATCGGCTCTGCGGCTGCGGGACGAGCAGGTCAAGGTCATCGACGTAGCCTGCGATCTGGGCTTTGAGAGCGTGGACGGCTACCAGCGGGCGTTTCGGCGGGAGTTCGGCTGCAACCCCAAGGAATACGCCCTGCGCCCTGTCCCTCTGCCGCTGTTCACCGCCTACGGAGTCAAATTTCGAGAACTTTGGAAAAAGGAGCGTACCAACATGGCAAATGAAAAAAGTGTGTTTATTCAGGTGATGGAAAAGCCCGCGCGGAAGGTTGTCATCAAGCGTGGACTCGCCGCCGCAGACTACTTCGCCTACTGCGAGGAGGTGGGCTGCGACGTGTGGGGTGTGCTCACCAGCATGAAATCTCTCTGCGGCGAGCCGGTGTGCCTGTGGCTGCCGGAACAGTACCGCAAACCCGGCACCTCCAAGTACGTGCAGGGCGTGGAGGTCGCAGCGGATTATGACGGCCCGGTGCCGGAGGGCTTCGACGTCATTGACCTGCCCGCCGCTGCTTACCTCATGTTCCAGAGTGAGCCCTTCGCGGAGGAGGACTACTGCGAGGCCATCGATTCGCTGCAGGCGGCTATGGACAAATATGATCCCTCGGTGATCGGCTACCGTTGGGATGACGCGAGCCCACGCATCCAGCTGGAGCCCATCGGCAAACGGGGCTATATCGAGCTACGGGCGGTGAAAAAGGTATAGGCAAACGGCTCAGGCTGGTGTATTGTCAGTCTGAGCCTCAGCGCACCTATGCCTATTACGAGAGTGGCCAGCGGATGATCCCGCCCCATGTTCTGTGCGCTCTGGCGGACTTTTACAAGGTAAGCTTGGATTACCTTCTGGAGCGAACGGACAAGAAAAATTGAATTTCAAAAAAAATGCAGCGGACCTCTGTGAAAAGGCTCGCTGCATTTTATTCTGTGTCAGAGCTTCACATAAACCGGATACGGATGATCCCAGTGGTAGCCAAGCTTTTCTGCCAGCGCCACGCTGCGCAGATCGTGCGCGTCCCAGCTTGGATAAAATCCGCGCCGCAGGCATTCGAGAATCAGCGCCGCCCCGCAGGCTGTCGCCAGTCCTTGTCGTTGTTCCCGCGCACCACATACAGCGGCGCAATCGTCTGCAACCCGCCCAGAATCTCAGGTTTACTGTTTCTCTTTCACCGCGACCCAGATCTCGCAGGAGTAGTCCGGGTCCTGCACGTCCGCCGAGGGATAAACCTCCAGCTCTATGCCGTGGCCATAGTCGTAGTTACTCTGAGGGAAGAACTCCGTGCAGATCTTCTTGTAGGTATCCTTGAACGAGTCGGGCATCTTGCCCCGGCAGGTGAACACCGCATACGTGTAGGCCGGAATCTCCAAAATGTCCAGCTTCTCGCCGTTCAGGGGCGCTCCGTTGTACTCCGCGCCGATGCCGTAGGGAAAGCCGGAGCCCGCCAGCTCGTCAGAAAAACAAATGCCCAGTACGCCGTGCAGACTGTCGAACTTGCCGTATTTGCAAATCTGCTCCATTGTGCCGTCCGTGCTGCACTTGTTCCAGAACGCGGAGATGTCCGCCGTGGCGGTGTCGCCCTGGGGCTTGTTTACCTGAATCTTTTTGCAGATGATTTTGAATGCATCTTTCTTTTCGATCCT
>JAYFPV010000280.1:0-9917 GCA_034927465.1 Lawsonibacter sp. | reverse complement strand
GAATAACACATCACGTTGGATTGCTCGGAAAAGTTGGTTTGCACCAATGCGTCTGAAAGCAAGATCCAGGCGCAGCCGACGGTGAAATATATAATGGTGATTTTCAGCGATTTGCTTCGCGCACTTTCTTTTTTTATAGGGATCACCCCCGATTCTTTCTTCTTTTTTGGTTTTACTTTTGCCAGTTGCCAAATACAATATCCTATTTTTGAATGGATAATTTCAACTATATTGTATTATTATATCACGGTTTTTTTGGATTGAATAGCCAAAATTAGAAGTATTGCTCCTTAAAAATGCGGTGATAATTATCAGAGGTCCGCAGTTTTTCGATAAGAAAAAGGACCCTGATATCAATACCAGAGTCCTTATGTAGAACGTTCGATCGCTTTCGATTCCGTGTCCCTGTTTCACTCTAAACGAAAACCAGCACAGCGTCTGCATTTGTGGGTACATTCAAAATGGTATTGGAACCGTCTGCAGCTGCGGTGACGGCATTACCAACGTTATCACCAGCGCTGTCTTGAAGTTGGAGTGTCGCGACAATAGGTGCTGTAAAGGGTCGTTACGGTAGTGATGGTAGCACCGGAAAACGCCGAGTCTTTTCTAACGGGTTTTTCCGTCTCGCTGCATACGGACGGATACCAGGGCTACCACAAGCTGCCAGAGAATATCCGCGTGGTTGGCTGCTAGGCATATGCAAGGCGAAAATTTGATCAAGCGGTGAATGTTTTGCCAAAGCCGGAACAGGCGGGCTCTGCCGCAAAAAGAGCTTGCAAAACTCACGCCTGAAGAACATTATGAACAGCGGCTGTTTGCGTGTGAGTTCGAATACACACGTTAACAGTTTCATTACACCAAAAATTTTTGGAAGCTGTTGGTATTGAACCATCAAATTTTCGTTGCTTTACGCCATAATTGTAAAGGATACCTCCCGGCTGGGCCGTCACCGCACACAAACGGCGCTGTTTATCGACTACCTGAGAGAGCGTGGTGTGCGCGTGCTCTCCGCGACGGAGGGACTGGACACCTTTCGTGAGGAAGACGACATGCTCATCGGCATGCGCGGTTTGATGAATGACTACTACGCAAAGGACATTGGGAAAAAGTGCGCGCCGGATATCGCCAAAAACAACGGGAAGGACTTGTGATTGCCTCGCCGTTTGACTATTGGAAGAATAAAAACAACAACCGGATTGAGATTGTTCCGGAAGCGGCAGAGGCTGTCAGGATGATCTATTCTCTGTATTTAAAAGGAGAAGGGCAGGCGTCCTTGCCATGCTGCAAATAGGTCTTGCAGATATACTCCACTCGCAAATTGCCGTTCCAATATCGGTTCATTGCCACAAATGGACTGCCGCACTCCTGGCAAATCAAAATTCCGGCGTAGCGGTGGCTTGCTTTGTTGCCGTACGCGCGTGGCCTGTTCCGCTCATCAAGCCGCTTCTGCGCCTCTCGCCACATTTCTTTGGAGATCAGGACCGGATACACATCGTCGTGCCGGAACTGATCCTCCTCCGGCACGACGCGGCCGCCCTTACACAATCGGGTGCATGAGGAGTGGATCGACCGGAAAGCGGAAATGCTGCTTGCTGAAAAGCGAGAAAAGTCTTTCACAGAGTTGAAAAAACTTATAGAAATACAAAAAATGTGGGCATTGAGGAAACCAATCCTCGACGCCCACATTTTTGCGTTGCAAAAGAAAGTCAAAACGCTGGAGGGGGAGATCGATGCAATTCTGATGGAGAAAATACAAAAATAGCTGAGCACGTTGTGTGCTCAGCTAAAAAAATGGTGCGCCTGAAGGGACTCGAACCCACACGTCTCGCGACACAAGAACCTAAAGGTAACGTCACCTCAGTGAAAAGCCCAAGAAACATTCCACAGCGCCTTCGGATTGTCACGGCTTGCGTGGGAGGTGCGCATGGTTCGCCTCCCTGTGGCCTACATCCAATTATTCAAGAGGTTTGAAAGAGCTTTTATTGGGTTAGTAGATTGTGGGTTCAAATCCTGCCCATATAACCAGAGACACAGCCACATATGTAACGTAGTTTTTAATTGTTATTAGTTATTGGATATTTTTGCAGCGTTTTTTCGACAAAACCGTCTTCGATCATTTGAATCATATGGTAAATCAGATCCGGGTCAAATTGCTTGCCTGCGTTTTGTGTTAATTCGCTTAAGATGTGTTCCGCGCTTAAACTGCTCCGATAACATCGGTTGCTACTCATAGCGTCGAAGGAATCAGCTATGCAAATGATCCGCGCACAAAGAGGAATTTCCATTCCAATCAAGCCGGAAGGATAACCCGCTCCGTCAAAACGCTCATGGTGAAAATGTGCTCCGTCGCGTATACCAGGTACTGCGGAAAAATTTTGCAGTAGCTCGTCGCCGGTTGTTGTATGTGACTTGATTAAATTGTATTCCTCATTGGTTAATGTGCAGTTTTTTTTCAGCACTGCATCGGGAATTCCAATTTTGCCGCAATCATGCATAAGTGCAATATAATAAATCTGCGTGATCTCGTCCTTGTTCATTTTTATGCGGTGAGCTATTTCGGCTGCATATTCGGCCACTCTAGTTGAATGGCCCTTGGTGTAGGTATCTTTTGCATCAATAAAACTCGTCAAAGTGTTCATCGACTGCATGATAATTTTGGAGTCCAGCTCTTGACGCTTGCGGTATGCTGCAGTACGTGCTTGTATCACGATATATGCAATTAACGTAATGACCCATAGAACAAAAAATGCCGTCATCACCCAGAAAATAGGCAGATCCTGCACATTGATAATCCAGTAACCGCTGAGCGTATAACTCTCAAGCGACATCAGATCGATGGCGTAAATGACGGCTCCGAATGTAGTACTACTGTATGGAGCTACAGTGGCAGGCAGTCCCGTTGCAACAAAGGTTAATTGATTTTCGCGGCTCGAAAAATCCCCGTTCCACGAGCTATCTATCATCATATTTTCAGAGAATACCAGATTCGCTGACCAATTCTTAAAAGCAAGCCCTGAGTTATTCGTAAGAACACCGTCATATTGAGCGCCCTTAGAAATATCAGAATGCAACGACTGATCATCCCATTGTTTTGAAATGGTTATTAAAACTGACAGTCCTTCTTGGGAAATGCTCAGCCTGTCTTTTGCGAAAACATAGGTATGCAACTTTGCAGACTGGTTAATACAGTATAAGTATACTCCAATAAAACAGATGATCAAGATAGCAAAAGTTATAATAAAGGCCCAAATCGATGCCCTGTTTTTCACTGCTTTCATTGTGTATTCCCCGCAAAGCTTTTTATTATTTTAATGACAATTTTACAATTTTTGAATCCGATATGAAAGGCAACCGAAACTTGCGGCGAATGCGAAAGTGAGGAAAATGCTATCATCACGCTCTAATATACAGCAGTGATTAAGCCAATGATGAAATTAGTTTGTATATCTCACACATGTTTTCTACAGTGGGATAGTCATTGACAATAACAATACATTTATGAGTGATCGGAAGATCAGGAATGGTTGTGATGATCATGTCGTATTTTTCGTATATATTTGGATTTAGAATATCCTGATAGCGAGCCACACTGGTTTCAAGAATCGCAGAGTTATCTCTACAAGAAATAGATTGTGCCAAGAAATTTGCATGCTGAATACCAAAATCGCTGACTACCAGTGCAGTTTTTTTGAGCTTTAATTTCGTCAAATCCGGATACAAAAGGCACATCCAAAATATGAGGTCAGCTAGTCTTGGAGATAAATCCATATATATGTTTGCAGATAAAATGCTCAGGTTATCTTCAATCAGTTTATATACATGCGAATTTTGCTTTTTCAATAAAATTGAAAAGTAATAGACCCGATCAAACAGCACCGAAGTCCCATAAGGGCGGTACTTTGTGACGAGATAAAGCGTTTTAATTATTTTTGATGAACGGATAAGATTGTCATCATTGGTGCAAATATTTAATGCATCAGATATTCTCTTATAAAATGCCACCGCTTCCCGCATCAGCAGATCCTCTTCCTCATCCGAAGTCCACCCTGCACTGACGTTGAAAATGTATTCGTGAATTGGCCTTAAATTTTCTTCGCATATATTTGGAAAATTCGTTTCTATATATAAAAAATTTGTTTCACTGAGTTCACCATTCATCTGACGATCGGAAAAAATCTTGTGGCCATTGCTTTCGCGTATGAGTGAAATAAAATAGAATACGGAAAAATATCCTATGGCAATATCATCACGCACGATTGGATCCTGCGACTTACTTTTGACGGCGAGTCTCATAATATTGCCAACAATTTCCGAAAACACTGACATGTCTAATTTCGTATTGTACATTTTAAAATCCAGCCCATGCAACTCGATTAAAAAACCGGCAAAAAACTGCCGCAGATAGAGCTCATCATTGCCGACGATTCGATATTTATTATTGTTTCGTTGGATAGACATTCCGTTCTTCAAAAGGAAGCCATTGATTTTGGGCAAAAGACGGTTCAGTGTTGACTTGCTTACAAAGAGTTTGTTTTCATAAAATTCGATGTTCTGATCAGGGAAGAAGAGAATTCTTTCAAGCCACTGCAGAGCAGTCGAGTCATTGAAGATATCGATGAAGACCTTGCCCATAATTGCAATGTTCCGGTTGTGCATCAAAATCCCGTTTTTAACTGAAATATCAACATTTAGATACTTTCCCCACCGCTTTTTGAGGTAGGAAAGATCATCCAAAATGGTCCTTTCGCTTACATTGAGCATGGATGCCAGTTCTCTTGCTGTGACCCAATTGTCCATCCATATCAAAGTTTCCAGGACTTTCATTCCTCTTTGTGATGAAGCGTCCAATAACTCTCGCACAAAAAATCCCCCTATACAGCCCTTATAAACCGTCTTTTTGCATGATTGGAATAATTATATATTTTGCAACAATAAATGTCAAATTAAGGCATACAAAAGATACCACTCTACTTCACTCAAAAATTGCAGAGGTCCATGAAAAGATTGAAAGGGAATTCTCATCACCCGTGTAGTATTATTAGCAAAGGCTATATGAAACATAATGTGCTAAGACAAATAAAAATTTTCAACTCGGTTGTTTTTATTGTCGTTGTTGACGGGAAAGCTATTTCCATTAGGCTTAAAAACCAACGAGAATGCTTGGTATTGCTACTTGATAGGCAAGCCAGTATCTTCCTTCAAGTACGGCAATTATATTTTCAGGGGGGAGTATACAAATTGAAGCGACCGCGAAACCTTTCAGCGAATGCATCCATGTTTAAATTAATCCTATATCCCCCGGAAAATGAGTATTGTGGAAGGCTGTACAGTATTTATCAAAATGATTTCATCAAATGCGCAGATTTAGGCGATGTCCTAATCAAGCTTAATCAGCTTTGCGATGAGTATAATTTTCCCATGGGCGGCTTACGCATTAGGACATTTGAACGAAAAGGCAATTCATTTTCACCCGGCGAATCAGAGACAGCGGGGAAAGAGAAAAAAATGTTTTATGATGCAGGTGCGTTTAATCCTTATAAGGCGTTCACCGAGTACACACAAGCGGACTCAGCGTCCAATGAAGGATTACGTCCTGTGGCATCATTTTACATCCACGTTATGTACCGGCAGAATGCCAGCATGCAGGGTTGCATCGTATGGATAGATACGAAAAATGAAGCGCATTTTCGGAGCGCTATGGAATTGCTATACTTACTTCAAAGTGCCATAAAGTTGGCGGGAAGTGCCAGTCCAATGACTGTCGGAATACGAAAGTGAATGTTTCAGTTTTTAACATTTCTTCAAATGAATATGTTAAAGAGCTGGAGGCGCAGTCGGCAAGGAGTGCAAAATTAATGACAGATCGAGAGCTCAGGCATCTTGGCAAGACAGAGTTATTGAGTATCCTGCGGGATCAGGCAAACGAGCTGGAACAGTTGCGGACACAGATTGCGGAGCTGCAGTCCCAACAGAAAGCCCGGGCCATTCAGATGAAAGAGTGTGGATCCATTGCAGAAGCTTCCTTGCAAATCAATCAGATTTTCCAGGCAGCGCAGGCGGCGGCCGACCAATATCTTACCAGCATACGTGAAAAAGAAGCTAATGCGGAAGAGTCAGCACGACAAGTGAAGACAGAGGCAAAAGAGCAGGCGGAAGCGCAGATCCGAGCTGCCGAGATAAAATGTCGTCAAATAGAAACAGAAAGCCAGCGGAAGACTGTGACTTACTGGGATGCCCTGCAGCTGCAACTGGAGCAGTTTTACAAAAGCCATGAGGGTTTAAAGGATATGCTGACAGCCTCCGGATTTGATATACAGATTCCCAACCGGGGCAATTCTTAAATAAGAGTAAAAAAAGATGGATACACAGGAAAAAACACGTCCAACGCTGGAACAATTAAACCAGGAGCTGGATCGCCGGCACCATAAAAAAGCATACAACCGGGCGCTGCAAGGCACCGTCTGGACTTTGGTGGTTGTAGCAGCCATAGCTATTATCTGCTCCACGTTCTTTTTTACCGTTCTTCAGATTGAGGGCAGCAGCATGGAGCCCACGCTGAAAGAGGGAGAACTGGTGGTCGCTTCAAAATCAAAGCATTTTCAGCGGGACGATATTATCGCTTTTTATTACAACAATAAGGTTTTGTTGAAACGAGTGATTGGTTTCTCCGGTGAGTGGATTGATATGGATCAAAACGGAACCGTTTCCATAAACGGCCAGGCACTGGAGGAACCCTACGTCCAGGAGAAAGCGCTGGGGGAATGTGACATTACACTCCCTTGTCAGATTCCAGATGAACGCTGGTTCGTACTTGGCGACCATCGGTTAACGTCGGTAGACAGTCGTTCCAAAGTGATCGGAAACGTTGCAGAAGAGCAACTGGTCGGAAAAGTAGTCTTTCGGATCTGGCCGCTTTCAAATTTTGGATCTATCAATTGAGTTTTTTATTCTTCCGTGAGGAGGTGAATTAGTTGTCACAAAAATTGAATACAGAGAGCCAACTCACAGCTTACATACAGAAACGCAAAAGACGGAAAAAAATGTTTCTTACCCTGTCCGTTTTGTCGTTTTTAGTTGCTGTGAGTACTTTTCGTCTGCTGACGCTTCCTGCTATGACTCTGACCGAAGATCCAAATACCATGGAGATCTGCGCGGATCCCGCTTCCTCTGAGGCGATTCCGTCCGGCGGCGATGCGGAAAGTTTGGCTGAAGCGGCGGAGACCGGGGAACTTAATATGGATGCCATCTCCGGTACGGAGACGGGTTTCGATACAGAACGTACTTCCGATCCCGCTGGCGGAGCCGACGCGGACGCCGCTTCCAGCGCTGAGCCGGGTTCCGATACAGAACATACTTCCGATCCCGTTGCCGGCGCCGACGCGGATGCGGATGCTGTTTCCGGCGGCGAGACGGGACCCAGTACGGAGAGCACGTCCGATCCGGCAGCCGGTACCGACGCAGGGCTCAATCCTGAACTCACGATCATTGACACAGCCCCGGCCTTAGCAGCACAGCCGGCCGAATATACTTATGACGACAGTAATGGTCTGGTGGTCACGGCAGTCCCCCAGGACCCCACCTCCATTCCGGAGGGCGCAGAGTTCCACGCGGACCGGATTACACAGGAAAGCGACCCGGACCGCTACGTGCAGCTTCAGCAGCTGCTGGAAGAGAAAGGCGGTTTGGTTAATTCCGCGGTCTTCAGCGCGTATGACATTTATTTTCTCGTAGACGGGCAGAAGGTGGAGCCGGATGGGGGTACGGTGGACGTAACCATTGTGGATACCACGGATGCGGCCATCGCACCGGAGAACGCTCAGGTCTTTCACGTTTTGAACGAGAACACCGATCCCTCTCTCCAGGAACTCACAGTGGAGACCGCTGCCGACAGCTCCGCCGCGGCATCCGTGGATTCTCTGGAGACGTCAGACGCGGAGCAGGGCATCACGTTTACAACGGACAGCTTCTCGGTGTTTGTTGCCGTAAAGCCTACGATTCCCGCTGGCAGCCAGCTAATCTATCGGCAGGTTCCTTCGGAGGAGAAGGTTTTTACGGAATCCGGATATTATGATGCCAGTCAGCCGCTTGGCATTGCCGGAAATTTCAGCCTTGTCGCTTTTCATACCTTATACATAGACGTAGACTGTTGCGGAAATATACTGGCGAATACGTTGACTTTTGGCCGTAGCACGGACTTTGGAACAAAGAACCTTCCCCAGCTTAGTGAAGTCAGCTATGTTCAGCATTACCCGGGAGTTGAGTCAAACGGCCCCAGATCTTCTGACCAGCTGGTGTTGGGATCTTTGAATACGGTTAGTTTAACGGAGGACAACAGCAATTTTACAATTAATGGGAAAAAGATCGCTCAGCCGACGACCCTCTGGCAGGATCGTGACACAGACAGTACGCCATTCATTAATCTTGAGCCGGTGAAAAACGAGTCGGAGGCCCTGTCGGCCTCTCTGGCCGAAATACAGGATCAGAATATCAGCGTCTCGCTGGTGAACACCGGCAACCAGACGCTAAGCGGCGTGACGCTGACTTCAGCGAACGACATCGGCGTCTACAACACCAAGGCGACTGATTTGAGCGGATACTCCAACTGTAACGTACGAGGCCTTACGTTCAATGCTGGTAAGACCGCGCTGACAGGCGGCACGGTTATCATCAATGTGGATTGTTCGGGATGGAATACATCGACTGCATTTACGATGCCGGAATGTAAAATTTATCCGACCATCGGTGATCCGCTGGAGCTCAAAGAAGTAACCACCTTCACAAACGGAAGAGTTCTCTGGAACTTTACAAACTGCAATGGAATGACGATTCAGACACAACTGGAATACTGCTCCATTCTGGCACCAGGAGCAACCATCGTAGTTGACAAAAATGTGAACGGAACCATTATTGCCGACAATATTACGATCAAGGCAGAGTCTCACCGTGACGATTTTATCGGTGAGTTGCCGCAGCCACCGTTCTCCTATACCGTCAGCAAGGTCTGGAAGGACATCAACGGCAACGTGCTGACCGGTACCGACCTCACGGGCTGGAGCGTTACGGTGAAGTTGCGTGACAAAACGACCGGTACCTTCGTAGGTGATCCACAAACTTTAAACAGCGTCAACAACTGGTCATATACCTGGTCGTCTGGTTTGGACCGGAGCAAAACGTATACGGCTGTGGAAACCGCTGTTTATCTGGATGGAGACACCAGCACCAATCGAATGGACCAATATACATCCACCTCTGCCGATTCGAACGGCGGCTGTACCATTACCAACAGCCCAAAGACGCTGCCGTTCGAATTGCCGGACACCGGCGGACCCGGAACCTATCTCTACACAGCCGCCGGGTTAAGTCTTCTCGTCCCGTCCTGTCTTCTCCTTTTTTGGAGATGGAACAGACAAAGGAGGGACGATTCATAGCCGTATCCATGTTTGCGATTCTTAATAAAAAATAAGCATATTAGGAAAGAGGAAATTTGATGAAAACTTTGAGAAGATCACTCTATTTATTGCTGGTGATGGTGTTTATGCTGGCGCTGACCATCCCCGCCTTCGCAGTCACCGAATACTCCATTACCATTACCAACAATCCCACCACAACGGGTGTGTCTATCAACGACAATACTTACTCCGCTTATAAGCTCTTCAGCGTAGCATATGACGCGGGAAAGACAGCTTACTCCTATACGGTGGACGCCAGCTGCTTGAGTGTTACATACGATGGCAAAACGGGTTCTGCTCTGGTTGACTGGCTGTCCACGGCATCGACCGATGACGTCCGCACCTTTGCCGACTATGTTTACACAACTTATATTAATGTTACCGAAAATCCGCCTGCGGCAGCAGGTTCTGCCATGGCCAGCAGTGAAACTGCCACGATTGGTTTGACCTCCGCCGGCGCCGGCGAGG
>JAYFPV010000213.1:0-2856 GCA_034927465.1 Lawsonibacter sp. | reverse complement strand
TTTACGCGGCCCGCTGTTTTCAACGGGCAGCGCGGTTTCCTTCATTCTGTTATGCGGTGTTGCCTAAATGATACTGGGGCCGTTGCGGGCCAAAAATTGGTCGAATACTTTTCCGCTCCGGATGATAAAATCTCGGAAATATTCCGCCGCTGGCGGGATGTATCGATCTTTACGCCACATCAGAAACAGATCCCGCTGTGGTATATTGTTGGAGATGGGAAGAATTTTGATATTATAGGGGGCACCCCCCAAGGGATATGGCGTAATGGCAACGCCGTGGTTCGCGGCGACCAGTCCGTACATAATTACGTCTTGAGGCGTCTCCACCACGATGTTCGGGTTGATTTCAAGTGACTTAAAAATTTCCTTGCACTGATAATGGAGTTGTGACGCCGCATCAAACCCGATGTAGCTTTCCTGATCAATTTCCCTCAGGTCAACACTCTCTTGCCGGGCCAGACGATGCCCCATCGGGACCAGAAGAACCAACTGGTGTGACCCCAACTTGACGCTCTCTACCCTTGAGTCCTCAATTTGCGTGGCAAAGGCCAAATCCACCTTGCCGGTCATCAGCTGCTCCTGAATGGTAAAGAAGCTGTCTTGGCTGAACTGAAACCGAACGTTCACCCGGTTGGTCTCGGACAGGTAACGGACAATGATGTCCGGCACAAATTGAGCCAAAGACGGAAACCCAGACATTGCCACGGTGCCGGAGTTTGGGTTGATGGATTCCTGCAGTGTGGCAATGCCGCTTTCCAGCGTCTCAATGGTTTTCTGCGCATAAGGCAAAAACAGCTCGCCGTATTTGGTTAGCTTAATGTTGCGCCCCTTCCGGACAAACAGTTTTACGTTCAGTTCTTCCTCCAATTGCTGAATTGCGTGGCTCAAATTAGACTGGCTGACGTACAGCTTTTCCGCAGCGTGGGTATAGTGTTCCAATTCCGCAATCGTGCAAAAGTAGTATAACTGCCGCAAATTCATAGTTGACTCTCCTTCTACTGTTCCGAACTGACCTGGTTCGTTTTCTTTTATTATCGGTCATCGGAGCAGAGTTGTCCATTAGTTTATGGAACGGGAGTCGGATCATGCGCCTTTCAGATTCGCCCCGCAGCGCTGAACCTCCCAGGTACTGAGGGCTACATCGACCGAAATCAGGAGCAAACCCCCAAAAAAAGTGCCTTGGAAAGTTTCACCCAGAATCAGCGCGCCTAAAAGCGCGGAGAACACAGGTTGCAGAGGATAGAAGAGCGAGCAGGTGCTAGCGGGAAGCACGGACAGGCACTTTGTCCAGGTGAACTGAGAAAGCCCAGACCCCACCAAACCAAGGTAAAGAATGACTGCGGTGTTGGGAAGGGAGAGCCATACAGGCTGGCGCATGGCGCTGATCAGCCCGACGGGGATATGAAGGAATAAGCTAATTGCCATGCCATAGGTTGTAACCAGAATGGGCGGATATTTGGCCGTGAGTAGCCGCATATAGACTGAGGCCACACCCCAGCATAGCACCGATGCCAGAATGACAGCGATGCCTGCCAGCTCCCGCTGGCCTCCGGCTCCGCAGGTAACAACTACGGTACCGGCCAGGGCCAGAACCAGGCAGAGGCATTTTACGGGAGTAATTCGCTCCTTTAGGATCAGCGCTGCCATCACTGTGACCGAAACCGGAGTCAGCGCGTTGACAAGCGAGGCCGTGGAGGCCCCCGTCATGGAAATACCAAGCTGCACCAGAAAAATGGTAAGAAAATATCCAATGATCCCGACCAAAACAAAGTATTTTGCATCTTCCCGCGCGACCTTGGTTCCAAGGTGCTTGCGGGCCATCAAGGAAAGCGGAGCCATGGCAACCACGCACCGCAGACAGGCCAGCAGCGGAGCGGGAACATCATTCGCAATCATTTTTCCGGCCACATATACGCTGCCCCAAAAAAAGAAGGTCAGAAACAGCGTGAGAAAGACCCAGCTTTTTGGAGGAGAGCCCGAAGCACCCATAGTTTGATCCTTTCCTGTCGTTCAGAAGGTATAGAAAGAAAAGCCGGGCCGGCGTTGCCAAAAGACGCCAGCCCAGCTTTTCGTATGGTCTAGTCCGCGGTCAAAAAAGCTTAGGCAGTTTCCAGGGCCTGCTGCAGGGTGGTACCCAGGCCGTTGACCTCGCCGTCGATCTTGGTGTACAGATCTTTTACACCGTCCAGAGCCAGAACTTGGTCAAAGAAAGAGTTCTCATACTGAATGATGGTCATGCCCTTGTCCTGAAGGGCCTGCTTGTTGGTCTGGTCGATTTCGGTCAGCTTCGGACGCATCTCGGCCAGAGCCTCGGCTACCGCCTGATCCAGAGCGGCCTGATAGGCGGGATCCAGAGATTCATAGGCGTCTTTGTTGATTGCGATCTGGTTGGCATACAGAATGTGGTTAGTGCAGGCCAGATACTTCTGAACCTCATTAAAGTTGGCGCCTACACAGGTATCGGCAGCATTTTCCTGGGCGTCAATGGCGCCGCTCTGGAGGGCGAAATACACCTCGGACCAGGCCATGGGGGTTGGCTCAGCACCGATGGCGGTCCAGAACGCCATGTGGTTGCTGTTTTCCATGGTGCGGATCTGAAGGCCCTTGAACGAGGCCAGATCATTCAGCGCCACATTGGCAGTAGTCAGGCGGTAAGTTGCATTCTGAAGGAAACCAAGCAGATGGAAGCCGGCGGCCTCATAAGAAGCGGCCAATTGGGTATGGAAGGCGGAGTCAGTGCCGTTCAGCACCTTATCAATGGTGTCGCCGTCGTACTTGGAGAACACCATGGGAAGGTCAAACACAGCCATGTCGGGAATGAAGGAAACTACGGGAGCCGTTTGGCAGACAACGATC
>JAYFPV010000117.1:0-2779 GCA_034927465.1 Lawsonibacter sp. | reverse complement strand
GGGGGTCGGAATGTGGGAGCATTCCGGCCCCCTTGTTTGATTTATCCTTGTGAAACGGCCATCTGCTTCCATCGTGAAAGTAAACAAACCGACAGGAAAAAATTCCAAAAAGGGTATGTTTCTTTCAAAAATTAATCTTGACAAAAATTATCAAGATTGGTAAAGTGTATGTGAAACAGGAAGGGGGCAGGAGATTGTTCATCACGAAGGAGACCGATTATGCGCTGAGAATTCTGCGGGTGCTGGCCGATGGGGAACAGCACACAGCGGTAAGCCTGTCCGAGCACGAACAGATCCCGCTGCAGTTTGCCTACAAAATTCTGAAGAAGCTGGAAAAGGGGGACGTCATCCGGATTGCGCGTGGGGCGGATGGCGGCTGTCGTTTGACCACCGGGCTGGATCAGATCACCTTGTATCGTCTGATGCAGATTATGGGGGAGGACGCCTTCGTGAGCTCCTGCATGAGGCCGGGACATCAGTGCCTGTGGTGTCAGGCGCATGATGACACCGTGTGCCGGGCTCATCTTCATTTGCGGGACATTCAGCAAACGCTGAACCGAGAACTGAACAACCACAGCCTGCAGGAGATTTTCTTTGGGAATTAAGCAGCAGCAACTGCCCAAGTGTGGGAAGCGAGCAGTCAAGAGATTATACATTCAAAAGGAGGAAGCGGTATGTCATTTCAGACCACACAGCAACAGGAAGAACTACGTGCCAAAGTCCGCGCGTTCGCGGAGGAGGAGATCAAGCCGCTGGCATTCCTGTTGGACAAGGAAAACGAGTTTCCGGAGGATGCAGTGGACAAGCTGGGGAGTATGGGGCTTTTGGGGATCCCGTATCCCAAGGAATATGGCGGCATGGGGCTAGACATTCTCAGCTATGCCATCGCGGTGGAGGAGCTGGCCAGAGTGGACGGGGGCAGCGGCGTTATTTTATCGGCCCATACTTCACTGGGTACCTGGCCAATTTTTGCCTTTGGAACCGAGGAGCAGAAACAGAACTATCTGGTTCCCCTATGCAAAGGTGAAAAGCTTGGTGCATTTGGCTTGACCGAGCCCAACGCCGGTTCCGACGCCGGCGGTACCGAGACCACCGCCGTGGACAAGGGGGAGTATTATCTGCTCAACGGAGGCAAGATTTTTATCACCAACGCACCCAAAGCGGACACCTATGTGGTCTTCGCCGTCACCACACCGGACATCGGCACCCGGGGCATTTCCGCGTTCATCGTGGAAAAGGGCTGGAAGGGGTTTGAGTTCGGCGATCATTACGACAAGATGGGAATCCGTTCCTCCACCACGGCTGAGCTGATGTTTAACGATGTGAAGGTGCCAAAGAAAAATCTGCTGGGCAAGGAGGGACAGGGCTTCAAGATTGCCATGGCGACGCTGGACGGCGGACGCATCGGCATCGCGGCCCAGGCCCTTGGCATTGCCCAGGGAGCCTTTGAACAGGCGGTTAGCTATGCCAAAGAGCGGGTTCAGTTTGGAAAGCCTATCGGGTTTCAGCAGGCGATCTCCTTCAAAATTGCGGACATGGCGACCAAACTTCGCAATGCGCGGCTGCTGGTCTACTCTGCGGCGGAGCTGAAGGAAAACCACGAGCCATACGGCATGGAGTCCGCCATGGCCAAGCAATATGCCTCGGACATCGCCCTGGAGGTGACCAACGATGCGCTCCAGATTTTTGGCGGCACCGGATACTTAAAGGGGATGGAGGTGGAGCGGATGTACCGCGATGCCAAGATCACCACCATCTACGAGGGAACCAACGAAATTCAAAGGGTTGTCATCGCCTCGCACGTTCTGGGCAAAGAACCCAGAACCGAGGGGACCTCTGCCAGCCGCGCCCGCAAACCTGCGCCTGTGACCGGAATCCGGAAGAAGGTCCTATTCCGGGACGGCAGCGCCCAGGAGCAGGTGGGTGCGCTGGTGGAGGCCCTGAAAAAGGACGGCTATGACTTTACCGTGGGAATTGCCGCTGATACTCCCATTGCGCTGGCCGAGCGGGTGGTTTCCGCCGGCAAGGGCATCGGGGAGAAGAAGAACATGAAGCTGATTGAGCAGCTGGCCAAAGCGGCAGGCGCCGCGGTCGGCTCCTCCCGCCCGGTGGCGGAAACGTTGAAGTACATCCCACTTAACCGCTATGTGGGCATGTCCGGGCAAAAGTTCGTGGGAAATCTGTACATTGCCTGCGGCATTTCCGGTGCCATCCAGCATCTGAAGGGAATTAAGGATGCCTCCACCATTGTGGCCATCAACAAAAACCCCAACGCCCCCATCTTTAAAAACTGCGATTACGGTGTTGTGGGCGACCTGATGGAAATTTTGCCTATCCTAACCGAAGCGCTGAACACCGGAGATAAGCAGCCGGCGCCACCCATGATCAAGATCAAGCGGCCCGTGATGCCAAAGCAAGAGCCCATCGGTCCCCGGTACGTCTGCAGCGGCTGCGGCTATGAGTATGTGCCCGAGCTTGGGGATGAGGAGAGCGAGATTGCGCCCGGTACCTTATTCCGGGATCTGCCGGACGACTGGATCTGCCCCGAGTGTGCCGAGGCCAAAGACCAGTTTATTGAAGCGTAACGCGGAAAGGAGGAGCAGATTATGTATTGTGTGAGAAACGTGACAGAGAACCTTTACTGGGTTGGAGCCAACGACCACCGGCTGGCGTTGTTTGAAAATGCCTATCCGATTCCACGGGGGGTCAGTTATAATTCGTATCTCCTGCTGGATGAAAAAACCGTTTTGTTTGACACAGTGGACTTTGGAAGCTGCCG
>JAYFPV010000372.1:0-5909 GCA_034927465.1 Lawsonibacter sp. | reverse complement strand
CAGAATCAGAAACCCGCCCCACACAATCAGGGCAATGCGCCAGTCGATCATGATGGCCACGGTACCCCCGGACAGAATTCCCTTGCCTCCTTTAAAATGGAACATACATGGAAACATGTGCCCAAGCATACAAAACAGGCCAGCCCAGTATTTAAATAGCACCACAATCATTTCTGCGTTTGGCAGCGGGCCCTCCCCCATAATGCGCGGGTCATAGAATCCCGCCAGCCATACCCCGATCAAAATAGCCGCCACAGCCTTGAATACATCGGCGAGGATGACCACCAAGGTCAGCGGGCCGCCGAAAGTCCGATAGAAATTGGTAAGGCCCGCGTTTCCGCTTCCGTGATTCCGAATATCGTCCTTCAAGATATACTTTGAGACGATGACCGCGCCGTTAAAGCAGCCCAGGAAATAGGCGCACACCGCCACCACTAAAAATTGGATGCGCTGGAGCAGAAACAGCATCAACATTCCTTACCCCTCCTTGTCGCCCTTCTGCCGGATGGTCATGCGAATGGGTGTCCCCTCCAGCCCGAAGGTGCTTCGAATTTGATTTTCCAGGTACCGCTGGTAGGAGAAGTGAAACAGCCGGGCATCGTTGCAGAAGCAGATAAAGTGGGGCGGACGAATCCCGGTCTGGGTCATATAATAGATTTTCAGGCGCCTTCCCTTGTCCGTGGGCGGCTGAACCCGGGCCGTGGCGTCGGAGAGCACACTGTTAAGCATCCCAGTGGAGATGCGTGTGGCGGCCTGGTTGTTGACATAATTAATCAGATCGAAGAGCCGGTCTACCCGCTGTCCGGTCAACGCAGAGATGAACACCACAGGCGCATAGGTCATATAGCTGAGATCCCGCATGACGTCCTGGCGCATCTTGTCCATGGTTTTTCCGTCTTTTTCCACGGCATCCCACTTGTTGACCACGATGATGCAGGCTTTTCCGGCCTCGTGCGCCAGACCGGCCACCTTGGTATCCTGCTCGGTAACTCCATCCTGCGCGTCGATCAGGATCAGACATACGTCGCTGCGCTCGATGGCCATGGTGGCCCGCAGAACCGAAAACTTCTCGATGCGGTCGTCCACCCTTGCCTTTTTGCGCATCCCCGCGGTGTCAATGAGCAGATATTTTCCCTTTTCGTTTTCAAAGCTGCTGTCTACCGCATCCCGGGTGGTCCCGGCCACGTCGGAAACGATGACCCGCTCCTCCCCTAAAATGCGGTTGACCAGAGAGGATTTGCCCACATTGGGCTTGCCGATGATGGCCACCTTGATGGTGTCATTCTCTTCCTCCTCCTCCCCTTCCTTCGGGAAGTAGGCAAAGCAGGCGTCCAGCAGATCGCCGGTGCCGTGCCCATGGAGGGCGGAAACTGAAATGGGGTCACCCAGTCCAAGGTTGTAAAACTCATAGATATCCGGGTTCTCTCGGCCGGTCTGGTCGGCCTTATTCACCGCCAGCACCACAGGCTTTCGAGACCGGAGCAGCAGGTTGGCCACTTCCTGGTCGGCGGCCGTCATTCCGGTTTTTACGTCGCACACGAAGACAATGACAGTGGCCGCCTGGATGGCAATTTCCGCCTGCTCCCGCATAAAGGAGAGAATCTGGTCGTCTGTGCCCGGTTCGATGCCACCGGTATCCACAATGTTAAACACCCGGTTCCTCCATTCGCACGGGGCATACAGTCGGTCCCGGGTGACGCCGGGCGTGTCCTCTACAATGGACAGCCGCTGGCCCGCCAGCTTATTAAACAGCATGGATTTTCCCACGTTGGGCCGACCCACGATCGCAACTAAAGGTTTCATCTTGATCACACACCTTATTTCAATGGATAAAATAATGTCATTGGATTGGGACCAAAGGGCCCCGCCGCCCGGAACACGCGGTCTGGTCCTTCGTTTCCCATTCTCCCGGATTTCTTATCGGTTTCCGGGGTTATAACGGTAATACTCGTCCTCGGGCAGGTTTGGCTTTGAGAGAAGCGACGGAGTCTGCATGCCGCAGATGGCGTCCAGCAGCTCATACCCGTCCTGTGCCACGGGAATCACGGGCACTCCCAGTTCCCGCTCCACATCGTCCAGGGAGACGTCGTCTAAAAAGACCCGCTCGCCAGAGCGCAGCATGTTGGCCGGAATCAGCAGCCGCTCCCCCAGGGGCTTGTTCCGCAGTTGCTCTATAAGATCGCTCCCGGTGACCAACCCAGCCACCGTGATGGTCTCGCCAAAAAAGCGATTGACAATGGGGTAAACCCGGCCGCTGATCGCATCACATTTGGCCCGAGCCTGGTCAACCAATGCGCTGAGAAAAGGAGCCGCCGACACCCCGGTGGCAATGGAGAAGGGACGTGCGCTCTCCATCTCCTCCGTCTCCATCAGCTCCAGCGCCCGCCGAAACTCTTCGGTCAGCAGACGCAGCATACCCACCCCGTTGTCCAGCTGGGTAAAGTCTTCAAAATAATCCTCCGGTGGCAGTGTGCGTCCGGCCAGCAGATAAAATTCGTCGGAACACCAGACCAGTCGGGTTCCCTGCCGCCGCAGGTGCTCTGCCGCAAAGGCCTCCACCTGGTCGATCAGCGCGGCAGCCTTCTCTTGGGAATAAGGGTTCAGGGGGTACAGCCCCTTCCGGAATTTTGTCACCCCCACCGGAACCACCGAGACGCTGTTTACCGACGGGAACATCTCAGCCAGATCCTTCAGCGTCCTGTCTAGGGCCGGGCCGTCGTTGATGCCGGGGCAAGAGACAATCTGACAGTTCATCGTGATGTTGGCTTTGGCAAGGCGGCGCATGGTATCGATGGCCTCTCCCGCCCGCTTGTTTTTCAGCATTTCCACCCGGAGGTCCGGGTCGGTGGTATGAACGGACACGTTGATGGGTGAAATGCGCAGGTCAATAATCCGCTGGATCTCCCGCTGGGACAAATTGGTCAGAGTCAGGTAATTGCCCATCAAAAACGACAGCCGTGCGTCATCATCCTTAAAGTACAGAGAGGGCCGCATCCCGGGTGGCATCTGATCCACAAAACAGAAAATGCAGTTGTTGGCGCAGGAGCGGGCCCGGTCCATCAAATAGGTTTCAAACTCAAGCCCCAGATCTTCCCCCTCCGATTTCCGAACCCGAAGGGTGCGGATCGTCCCGTCCACTTCTTCCAGAGCCAGCTCCAGCCGGGGGTCGTAGCTGTAAAATTTATAATCCAGCACATCCACAATTTTGTGGCCGTTGATGCAGGTCAACGTCTCTCCCACCCGCACGCCCGCCCGGTGAGCCGGACTTCTGGGGTCCACCGCCCGGATGGCCGTCATGCTCATGGATGTTCACCGCCTTTATTGGGAAATACGCCAAAAAAAGGCGTTCTTTTTATTTTACAATAGGTTCTCCCGGAATGCAAGACAGAGTGGAGGTTTATCTGTTTTTTCCGGTTCACCCACATAGGAACCGTCCTCTCGGCGGTTCAGGAGGTGTCTTCCGCCCTAGTGTTTCCCCCATTTGACACATCCATCCTATCCCACCCGCCCGCTTCTGTCAACGGCTGAACCAAAAGAGTCCTTTCCTTTTTCGTGTCTGCGTCTCACCTACCAAACAGCCTGTTCCGTCCCCATGCTGTCCGGCCTTCGATAACGCTTGTGGTTTGCCTTCCGCAACATTATGTGCTATGATCATACCAATTGCATCAACCGAAAAACGGCTGAATCTGCGCGGCATCTGCCGCACGCATCATTGCGCTCGAAAGAATGCGAGGTCTGTTGCTATGGAAAAGTTATATGAAGAACAACCTTATCTGACCGAATTTTCCGCCTCTGTGGTATCCTGCACCCCGGGAAAAAAGGGGTTTGAACTTTTACTGGATCAGACTGCCTTCTATCCGGAGGGGGGCGGCCAACCCTGGGACACCGGTACGCTGGGCAGTGTCCGGGTACTGGAGGTTCATGCGCGGGACGGCCAGATTATCCATCTCTGTGATGGCCCCCTGGACCCTGGGACACAGGTGACGGGCGCCATCGACTGGGACCGACGGTTCGACCTGATGCAGCAGCATTCCGGAGAGCACATCGTCTCCGGAATCGCCCACGCCAAGTGGGGCTGTGACAATGTGGGCTTTCACATGGGATCCGACATCATCACCATTGACCTGAACGTGGTGCTGGACGACGAGCAACTGCGGGAACTGGAGACCGAAGCCAACCGCTATCTCTGGGAAGACCACTCCATTTCCATCACCTTCCCCTCTCCAGCCGAACTGGAAACACTGGAATACCGCAGCAAAAAGGCCCTGACGGGCCAGGTGCGTATTGTCTCCTTCCCCGGCGCGGACACCTGCGCCTGCTGCGGCACCCATGTGGCCACATCTGGCCAGGTGGGTCTGATTAAGCTGCTGTCCGTCCAGAAATTCCGGGACGGGGTACGCATCGAGCTGGTGTGCGGCGGCCGCGCTCTGCGCTATCTCAATCAGGTGATGGAACAAAACCGCCAGGTGTCCAATTTGCTGTCTGCCAAACTTTTTGAGACGGGGGCCGCGGTACGGCGGTTGCTGGAGGAGAATGCCGCGCTGAAATCCCACATTCTCACCATGGAAAACCACCGTTTTTCCGCTCTGGCCCAGCAGGCCGCCGGAGCGAAGGATGTCCTTTTAGTTGAAGAAGGGCTCTCTCCAGACGGGCTGCGCCGGCTATGTGACACGCTGCTGCGGGTCTGCGGCGGACGGTGTGCCTGCTTTTCCGGAGATGACGTGCACGGCTATCCATACGCCATCGGTCTGCAGGGCGGCGATCTGCGCGCGTTCACCAAGCAGATGAACCAGGCGCTCGGCGGCCGGGGCGGCGGAAAGCCGGAGTTTGTCCAGGGCTTTGTCCAAGCCACCCGGGACGAAATTGAGTCTTTTTTTCAATTATACAGCTAACCTTCTGTCTCCCCGGCTTTTTCCAACAGAGGGAGTTTGCTTTTCATTGGAGAATCAAACATGAAAATTCAGTTGTCCGACCACTTTACCATTCAACGGCTGCTTCGTTTTGTTGCCCCATCTATCTTGATGATGATCTTTACCTCGATCTACGGTGTGGTGGACGGGCTTTTCGTCTCCAATTTTGTCGGAAAAACCTCTTTTTCTGCCATCAATCTGATGATGCCCATCTTGATGGGAATGGGCTCTGTTGGCTTTATGCTGGGCACAGGGGGCAGTGCTCTGGTCGCGAAAACCCTGGGAGAGGGCAACCACGCGAGGGCCAACCGATTGTTCTCCATGCTGGTATATGTCACCCTTGTGGGCGGACTTGCCATTTCCGCTGTCGGCCTGATTTGGATCCGTTCAATCGCTGCGGCTCTCGGGGCGGAAGGCCCGATGCTGGAGGACTGCGTTCTTTACAGTCGGATTATTTTACTGTCTCAGCCCTTCTTCATGCTTCAAAATGTGTTTCAAAGCTTCTTTGTCACGGGTGAAAAACCTCACCTCGGCTTGGCTGTCACTGTGGCAGCCGGACTCACCAACATGGTGCTGGATTTTCTGTTTATTGTGCCGCTTGGATGGGGGCTGGCCGGGGCCGCCGCTGCCACCGCACTCAGCGAGACGGTGGGCGGACTTGTTCCCCTGATTTACTTCTCCCGCCACAACTCCAGTCTGCTTCGCTTGACCCGTGCCAAACCAGACTGGAGAGCTTTATGGAAAGCCTGTGCCAACGGCTCCTCCGAGCTGATGACAACCCTGTCTATGTCTTTGGTCAACATATTATATAATTTTCAGCTGATGCGCATGGTCGGGCCGGATGGCGTTGCCACCTACGGCGTAATTATGTACGTGACGTTCTTCTTTGTCGCCATCTTTTTGGGGTATTCTATCGGCATTGCTCCGATAATCGGCTACCATTTTGGCGCCAACAACAAGGGAGAGCTGAAAAATTTGTTGTTCAAAAGTCTGATTTTG
>JAYFPV010000338.1:0-3245 GCA_034927465.1 Lawsonibacter sp. | reverse complement strand
GCATCTTTCCCCAATTTTAGCGAGTGGAAGGAACTCGGTCTCATAGACAGCATCCCACAGAAACACGGTGGACATAAATGTTGTTCGTGTTTGAGAAAGGAATGGTGATTGAACGGTCCAGTCGATCAATTCATGTGGTTTCGAATGGTCCTTTGTCTGCCTAGAATAGTTCGGATACACGCGGGGGGCTTCTTGCAGATGGCAAGGGGAATCCTGCCCATCTGTAGCCATCAAAATAGACGGATCCATGTTGACCGTGCCGTCTGCGAAACACAACGGCGAACAGTCATGCGCACAATGAGCATTTTAACAGAAAGAGAGCTTAAATGTCAATGCGGCTGGCGGACCCGAGCGCGGAGCTGCCATAGAATTCTCGACTGCCAGGTGCGTCCGGGCCATGCCGACGATCTGCCTGTTATACACAAAAAATTGTTTTAAATGTCAAAAATGAAAACAAAAAATGAGCAAAATAAATGTAGTTTTTAATTTGTCGAGTTTTTCTCTCCGAAATTCCGCTTTGCCTTTCGATGGCGGCACCTTTTTTTGACGAAAAACTTCTAAATTTTTTGCTTAATCTTATCGTTTATCGACACCCTATCGACACCTACTTTGTATCATGATGTTGTACAGCTGAGTGACAAACCGATTAGCCCTCTTGTCGCGCAAACGATGTTTGTGGTTTCAAAACCACGTTTCATTTTGAATAAAACTATGAGCCAAAGAAAATGCCCAAGGAAGGTGCATGATTGCCCGTAGGATTGCAAAGGAGCTGGATCCCTGAAAAAGGCGGATTCAGCTATATTTTTTTAAAACCGATTGAATCGGTTATCGTTTCCCCACAGTCATTCAATCGTCTGTCCCGGAAGGAACGGCGTGGTTGTTATGAAATCGTTATTTTCTGAGAAATGATATTCTCAGGGAAAAAAGGAGGAAACAGAAATGAAAAAGAAAGCAATCGCACTCTTGTTGGTAGCAGCTATGGGGCTTGCCTGCACTGCCTGCGGGCAAAAAAATTCGTCCGGCGGTGGTTCTGCGGCTTCGTCAAGCGGCTCCGCTGCCTCGTCAAGCAGCAGCGCTGCGGGAGAGCCAATTAAAATCGGCTTTTTCGCCCCGATTACCTCGGCTGCGGCCTCTGCAGATGGGGAAAGTACCCGGAACGCCGTGGAACTGGCGGCGAAGATGCTCAATGACGGCGGCGGTATCAATGGCAGACCGGTGGAACTGGTCATTTATGACGATGGATTGGACACCACGCAGGCAGTTTCCATTGCCGAGAAACTGACCACGAAGGACGGCATTGTCGCTGCGGTATCCGGTTCTTACAGCGGGCCGACCCGTGTGGCGGCCCCCATTTTCCAGGCAGCTGGCATTCCGCTGGTCTCTGCCTATGCAGTTCATCCGGATGTGGTGAACGCCGGCGACTTTGTCTTTTCGCAGTCGTTCCCCGGAAAAGTACAGGGCACTGCCGGTGCCCAATTTGCAGTGGATACGCTGGGAACCAAACGAATTGCCATTATTGCGGTGGATCTGGACTTCGGCACTGAGTTGGCCGACACCTTCTCGACCTATGCAACCGCACATGGCGCGGAGATTATCTCCTATGACAAAGTGGCAATCTCGGATAACGAGTTCTCTTCTGTAGTGACGAAGGTCAAGTCGCTGAACCCGGATCTGATCTATCTGGCGAACTATTACGGTCATGCCGCCGAGGTTCTGAAGCAGTGCAAGCTGCAGGGCTTGAATGTTCCCATCCTCGGCACCGAGGGCGCGGACTCCTGGCAGTTCCTGCAGACGGCCGGCGAGTATGCCGAGGGGTTCTATATTACCACCAACCTGGACCGTGACGCTCAGGATGCCGCTGTTCAGGAGTTTATCAAGCTCTACAAGGAAACTTACAAGATGGAGCCCGACATGGTGGGCGCTTCTGCTTATGACGCCATGCAGATCGTCTTTGAGGCCATCAAGCAGGTTGGTACAGATCCCGTTGCGATGAAGGAATGCATTGCCGGCATGAAGGACATTGATACCGTTACAGGCAAGCTGCTCTATTATACGCAGACCGGTGAGGCAGTGAAGGCGGTTCAGATTCAGCAGGTGAAGGACGGTGCCTTCCACCACTACGGCAGCATTGATGATCTGGCGATCATTGATCCCGACAATTACTCGTAAGAATGCCCCGGTTTTCCGAAATAGGATTTAAAATACGGGCTTTTCGCACATAACGCTCAGGGGGGCGTTCTGACCGACCTGCTCGGTTGGGACGTCCCCTTTTTTACGTAAATTGAGAGGGGAGTAGTGATATGCTCTTACAACAAATTTTGAATGGGCTGGTCATCGGTAGCGTTTATGCACTGACTGCAATGGGCGCCACATTGATTTACGGGATTTTGCGCATTCTCGATATTGCCAACGCGGCCGCTTATTTAATCGGTGCATATCTCGGGTGGCTCATTTTCTTGAAAACCGGAAATATCGTGCTTGCCTTTGTCTTTTCTATGGCGCTGACCGGCGGTCTTGGCGTACTGCTGCACAAGCTGATTTACGGCCCGATTCTGGCCAAACCGCGCGTGCTGTCCATCATTCCGCTGATTGCGGCTGTCGGGTTGTTTACGCTGAGCAGCGATTTAGTTCGGCTGATCGCCGGGCCCGGAACCAAGGCGTACAATCTGAAGTTTCCGGTGGATGTCTATTCCATTGGCAATGTGACGATTACCCCCCAGTGGATTTTAATCCTTGTGTTGACTGCGGTGCTGTTTTTGATTTTGTGGCTGATTTTGAATAAAACGAAAATGGGACTGGCCTGGCGCGCGACGGCCGAAGATTCGGAGATTGCACAGGCCGTGGGCGTGAACACCAAAGCGGCGATGGCGCTGTCCTATGTGATCGGCTATGGATTCGCGGCGGCGGCGGGTATTATGGTCGGGATTCTCTATAATTCGATTACTCCTGCGCTGGGCGAAGTTCCGTCCTATAAAATGCTGGCAATCATTGTACTGGGCGGGTTGGGAAATCCGGTCGGTACGGTTTTCGCCGGTTTGTTCATCGGACTGGCCGAGACGCTGTTTTCTGTTTATACCAATATCGGAGTCCCAAAAGATGCCATTGCATTTATCGTTTTGGTCATCGTTTTGCTGATCAAGCCGGAAGGCCTGGTCGTCAAAAAGAGCAAGGCGGAAGGAGGGGCAAAGATGACAAGTTATTTGATTACGGTTTCCGTAAACATTGCAATTTTTGCATTGCTTGCG
>JAYFPV010000341.1:0-3789 GCA_034927465.1 Lawsonibacter sp. | reverse complement strand
GGCAAGGTTCATCACCATCAGCACACCAAAGGCCAGTCCGTCAATGCCAAGCTTCATGGCCACGGGATACAGGATGGGGGTAAAGATGTAGAAGGCGCTGTTTCCATCCAGAAAGCAGCCAACGATCAGTAGCAGAATGTTGACAATCAGCAGAAATACGAATTTGTTGCCGCCAGAAACACCGACCAGAAGGTTGGACGCAGCGGTGGCGATTCCGTTGATGGTAATCAGATATCCGAAAATGCTGGAGGAACAGACGATGAACATGACTACCGCGGATTGCTTGGCGGAGTCAATCAGAATTTGATAAAACTCCTTCATGTGAACAGTCTTATAAATGAACACGCCAACCGCCAGGCCATAGACACAGGAGACGGCCGCCGCTTCTGTGGGCGTAAAGATCCCACCATAGATTCCGCCTAAAATAATGACTGGCATCAGCAGTGCCCAGATAGCGTCTTTCAGTGCGGTCCACCGCTGGGCTGTGGTCGCTTTTGGCATGGTTTTCAGCTCTCGCTTTCGAGAGGAGATCCGCATGGCGATTACCAGGAAAACGCCCATCATGATGCCGGGGACGATGCCTGCCATGAACAGCTTGCCGATGGAAATATTCGTGATGGAGCCATAGAGCACGAAGCTGATGCTGGGCGGAATAATGACGCCAATGGCGCCGGAGGTTGCCATCAAAGCAGAAGAGGAACTTGCGGAATACCCGTTGTCCACCATAGCAGGAATGATAATCATACCTAAAGCGGCCACAGTGGCCGGGCCGGAGCCGGAAATGGCCGCGAAGAAGCAGGCAACGATTACGCACACAGAGGCCATGCCGCCTCGCCTATGTCCTACAAACGCCTTGGCAAAGTCAATCAGTTTCCCTGATATTTGTGCCTTTTCCATGATATTGCCTGCCAGAATGAAGAAGGGGACCGCCAGCAGCACAAATTTGCAGTTTGCACCAAAGTACTGGATGGGAAGTGCGTTGAAGCTCATCCCGGTAGCCAGGAAGGTAATCACGCTGGAGGCGCCCAGACAAACCGCAATCGGAACATTCAGCATCAGTAGTACGACAAATGCCCCAATCAAAATCAAAGCGGTGTTCATTTGCGGTCGCCTCCTTCTGTTGTCTCTTTTCCGGCAGCCGCCCGGATATCCGCCACTGCCATCTGTAAAAACCGAATGATGATAAACACAGCACCAATGGGAAGAAAGATGCCAAAGATCCAAGACGGCCATTGAAGCGTTGGCGTCACAGTAGTATTTTTAATCTGATTTGCGACCATCCTGCACCCGGTCCAAAACAGCACGCCTCCAAATCCTGCACCCATTAAGTTTCCAAACCCCGTGACTGCCCGTTCCATCCGTTTTGGCATCATCTCCGTGAGAATGCTCAAGCCCAGGTGGGACCGCTTTCTGGCTGCGATCCCCGTTCCAACCACACTGAGGAGGACAAACAAATTGGTTGTCACCTCATCTGTGAAGGAAATTGACGCATGCAGAACATAACGCCCGATCACATTGCAAAATGTGATCACCAGCATCAAAACGAATATGGTGGCCGACAGTTTCTCTTCGATTTGGTCCAAAATCTTTTTCATATGGAAGCTTGTCCCCCTCTTTTTAATTTCACAATGCGGCATTACATTTATTGATGCGGGATTGTATAGTGCTATATTAGCAACTGTTACGAAAAAAGTCAATATAAAATCCATCCCTCCTTGGATTTTCGTCATTTTCACGGATCCTAAGCGTTTTTCGCCTAAAAACTCCAAAGCATCATAACGCCCGATTGTTTTTTCTTGCTTTTCCTCTGAAAAGCAGATATATTAGATCCGATAACCTAATTGCCTCTCGGTTTATCAATTCTCTTGTCTGGAAATGGTGTATAATTATGAGTTCAACAAAATCGATTCTATCGCTGGAAAAAGCGCTCAGCATTATTGAGATCATGGCAAATGACACCACGCCCATGCGCCTGCTGGACATTGCAAATACAGCTGGCATTCCGACCAGCACTGCGCTGCGTTTGGTTGGCACTCTTCAGGCCAAGGGCTACGTTTGTCAGGATCCCGCTACCGCGCGCTACTATCTTTCGCTAAAGCTGTTTCACATCGGCAATCGGATCTGTTCCGGCCTGTCCATTACCTATATCGCCAAGCCCTATTTGAAAGAGCTGGCAGCACAGACGGGACACTCGGTCAACCTTGCAGTGCATCAGGACTACCATGCGTTTATTGTCAATGTAACACCCTCCTTTTCTGAAAACGGAACCATCACGACCTATCCGGGTCGAGCCGTCCCCCTGCACAGCAGTGCAATCGGGCGTGCGCTCATGTTTGACTATACGCCGGAGCAAATCGACGAATATCTGGAAACGGTCCCACTTACCGCCTATACAGCACTCTCTATTTTGGATCGGGAGACGTTGATTCTCGAATTGGAGCGCTCCCGCAAACGCGGATATACCTATGACCCAGGAGAACTGCGCCCGGGGATTGTCGGAATTGGAGCTCCAATCTTGGACCAATTCGGTCATCCCATTGCCTCGATCAGTGTGGCCGAGCTATCCTCTGCCATCACGCCAGAGCTGAATGACAGCCTAAGCCAAGCCATTATTCAGACCACAAAAAAGATTTCCAGCATCATCTAGCGGCCTACATAGCTTAGAATGCTGTGCTGCCGACTCTGCATGGAAAAAACCTTTTATCCGATTCCCACACTCGCCAGGAATCCGATTTTATGTTCACGCGTATCATAAAAAAGAGTCAATCCACGAACACGCTCGTGGATTGACTCTTTTTCTTATTTCATTTGGCAGATATGCCTGCGTAAAGGCAGAATGGCAAACGGCGCGACAGACAATTCGTCGACTCCCATGTCAAGAAAGCGTTTTGTTACCTGCAGATCCGCGCCCAATTCACCGCAAATGCCAACCAAGATTCCATTGGCGTGCGCATTCTGTACCGTCATTTCGATCAGGCGGAACACAGCCTCGTGATGCGCATTAAAAAACGTGTTCAAACTGTTATTTTGCCGGTCGACCGCTAATGTGTACTGGGTTAAGTCATTGGTTCCGATGCTGAAAAACGCGGCTTCCGTTGCCAGCTTATCACTGATCAGCGCCGCAGCAGGGGTCTCAATCATAATTCCAATTGGAACTGAGGGTTGAAATGGAATTTGCTGTTCTGCTAATTCGCTGCGCACCTCGGCTGCAAGTTCCTTTGCCCGACGGACTTCCCACACCGACGTCACCATAGGCAACAGAATGGATATGTCTCCATAGACAGAGGCACGATAGATGGCGCGAAGCTGCGTTTTGAATAGTTCCGGCCGCGTCAAGCAAACTCTTAATGCGCGCAGACCCAAAGCAGGATTTTCCTCTGCAGGCAGGTTTAAATAGTCCACTTTTTTATCCGCGCCGATATCCAGGGTCCGAATAATTACCGGCCGGCCGGCCATTTTTGCTGCAACCGCTCGGTATGCGTTGAATTGCGTTTCCTCATCCGGATTGTCACGACGCTCCAGATAGAGGAACTCGCTGCGGAACAGGCCGATCCCCTCCGCGTCATTCTGCAGCGCGAATTGGACATCTTTTTCGCTTCCGATATTTGCGTACAGCTTCACCTGATGTCCACTGACAACCTGGGTTTTCTTGCCCATATAGGACTGCAGCTCTTCCGTGCACTGTTGCTGCAGCTGAATTTTCTCGCGAATTTCATCGATCTGCGCAGGTGTTGGATCGACAATCACGGTACCGGTTTCTCCGTCTGCGATGCATTCTCTTCCGTCCCA
>JAYFPV010000068.1:0-1845 GCA_034927465.1 Lawsonibacter sp. | reverse complement strand
GATGGGAATGTCTACCCATCTGGCCACGCTGGTCGAGCACCTAACCGGAGAAGAGATGAATCACATGGCCCTGGTCGCCGCCCAGCCGGAGTCGATGGTCAACAGCAGTCAGGCCATCCGGGACTACATATCCGTGATCCGAGGAGCGGCGCTGCTGCGGAAAAATGGACAGGATGATGATGTTCTTCTGGCCGTACAACGGAACTATCAAGAGAAGAAAGCATATATGGAGGAGAGACCATGAGCACCAAAAAGACCGGAAAAGAATACACTATTACAGCAGAACAGAAAGAAAAGCTGGACAAGCTCCCCGACATCCAGGAACGGATGGAGACGGGAAAAATCGAGATTTTGAAAGTGGTCGATGGTGCCCAGGGCGCAGAGAAGCTGGCTGATCTGATCGAGAAGGGGAAGAAAAAGGGCAACCTGTCTTCCACCGAATTGCTGGATGTGCTGGAGGATATGGATCTGGGCGCCGAACAGATGGATCGCATCTACGACACGCTGGAAAATCTGGGAATTGACACCGTGGGAGAGGACTATATTCCAGAGCTGCCTGACGATGCGGAGCCGCCGCTGGAGGCCATTGAGGAGATTGCCGAGGAGGAGCTTGTCGATCCCAGCACAATGGTGGATTCCTTTGGCACCGATGATCCGGTGCGCATGTATTTAAAAGAAATCGGCAAGGTGAACCTGTTGTCTTCAGATGAGGAGATCGCTCTTGCCCAGAATATGGTTGCCGGCAACGAAGCCAAGTCGCAAATGGAAGAGATGGAAAAGGCGGGAGAAGAGATTCCGCAGGAGATCCGTGCCGAGCTGGAGCGGGCCATCAAACGGGGTGACAGGGCCAAGCAGCGGCTGGCCGAAGCCAATCTGCGTCTGGTGGTTTCCATTGCCAAGCGGTATGTTGGCCGCGGGATGCAGTTTTTGGATTTAATCCAGGAAGGAAACCTGGGCCTGATCAAGGCGGTGGAGAAGTTTGATTTTACCAAGGGATTTAAATTTTCCACCTACGCTACCTGGTGGATCCGCCAGGCAATCACCAGGGCCATTGCCGATCAGGCAAGGACCATCCGCATTCCGGTTCACATGGTGGAGACCATTAACAAGGTGATTCGGGTGTCACGCCAGCTGCTTCAGGAGCTTGGCCATGACCCTATCCCAGAGGAAATCGCGGGCGAGATGAACATGCCTGTGGAGCGGGTGCGGGAGATCCTAAAGATTGCGCAGGAGCCCGTCTCTCTGGAGACGCCCATCGGAGAAGAGGAGGACAGCCATCTGGGCGATTTTATCCCGGATGAGGATGCCTCCGAACCCGCTGAGGCCGCCTCTTTTACCCTATTGAAGGAGCAGCTGGTCGAGGTGCTGTCCACGCTGACCCCCCGGGAGGAAAAGGTGCTGAAGCTGCGTTTCGGCATTGAAGATGGCCGGACCCGAACCCTGGAGGAAGTTGGAAAAGAGTTTAACGTCACGCGGGAGCGCATCCGCCAGATCGAGGCCAAGGCCCTGCGCAAACTGCGCCACCCCAGCCGAAGCAAAAAGCTGAAGGACTTTCTGAATTAAAGGATTGCACAGTGATTTAAACTGGGGCGCAGCTTGTGCAGCCGCGCCGTTTGGCGCGTAAAATCGGAGCCGCAGGCGGAGATTTGCACAGGGGAAATTCACTTGCCCCGAGCAAAAAAAGCCGGGGTCCCCACAGGCGGCGTAGCCGCTTGTGGTGAGAAGCTGCGCCACCCCAGCCGAAGCAAAAAGCTGAAGGACTTTCTGAATGAAAGGATTGCAAGCCGATAAGAGAATGCCTGACCGGGTGAATCAATCAGGGCCCCGTGCCGCCCAAAACGTGGC
>JAYFPV010000181.1:0-8907 GCA_034927465.1 Lawsonibacter sp. | reverse complement strand
GGAGGTGACAAAGGGCTTTTCCGGGTCGTTGGGGATGGCATTTTTGTTGACGGTGATATACACGTCATCCAGCCGATGCTCCATCTCTTTGCCGGTGAGGTGGGCGGGCCGAAGATCCACCAGCATCAAGTGGTTGTCGGTGCCGCCGGACACCAAATCCAGGCCCCCGGCCATAATGGCCTTGGACAGGACCTGTGCATTCAGCACGATATGAGCCTGATATGACTTGAAATCAGGCTTCAGTGCCTCACCCAGAGCCACTGCCTTGGCGGCAATGATGTGCTCCAGCGGGCCGCCCTGAGAGCCGGGGAAGATGGCAGAGTTCAGCTTTTTGGCAATGCCAGGGTCATTGCACAGCAACATGCCGCCCCTTGGACCCCGGAGAGTCTTATGGGTGGTGGTGGATACCACGTCGGCGTAGGGGATGGGGGAAGGATGAAGTCCGGCAGCTACCAGGCCGGCGATGTGGGCCATATCAACGAACAGATACGCCCCAACTTCGTGGGCAATGTCGGCGAAGGTTTTAAAGTCAATGGTTCGGGGATACGCGGAGGCACCGGCCAGAATCATGCGCGGCTTGTGCTGCTTGGCCAGGTCGCGGACCTGATCGTAATCGATGAAGCCGGTTTCATCCACGCCGTAGGCCACCATGTGGTAATTCAGGCCGGAGAAATTGACGGGAGAGCCATGGGTCAAATGTCCGCCGTTGTCCAGACTCATGCCCATGACGGTGTCGCCGTGCTGGCACAGGGCCTGGTAAACGGCGAAGTTTGCTTGGGCACCTGAGTGGGGCTGCACGTTGGCAAATTCGCAGCCAAACAGCTGCTTGGCCCGATCCATGGCGATGGTTTCCACCACGTCTACACACTGGCAGCCGCCGTAATAGCGTTTGCCGGGGTAACCTTCCGCGTATTTGTTGGTCAGTACCGTGCCGGCCGCGGCCAACACCGCAGGGCTGACGATATTCTCCGAGGCAATGAGCTCAATGTTCTGCTGCTGGCGGTCATATTCCGCCCGGACCGCCTGGCCCACCTCGGGGTCAAGGGACGTGAGGAAATCCATAGCTTCTTCCACCATTGGAATCAGGCTCCCTTCCAGTTGATTTTCTCCGACAAAATGGTTGAATGGCACGGTCTGCTTCCGAAAAAAGAAGACAAGACACTTTCACGCTTTATTATAACAAAGAGAAAGTCGAAAAACAATGAAAAAAGGCGTCGAATTTTTACGGAAAGTATGCTATGATTAATGTCTATTGAGCACAAAAACGCGGCGAAATTGCCGTCTGGACAACCAAGGACAACCAAAACCGCAGGAGTGATTGAGCAATGAAGAAGACGAAGACGCAGGTACGGGCCATTGTGGATGCGCTGAAAGAATTGTATGCGGATGGAGTCTGTTCGCTGGAGTATGGAAAAGATTACGAGCTTTTGTTTTCCGTCCGTCTGGCCGCCCAGTGTACCGATGAACGGGTGAACCAAGTGACTCCCGCGCTCTTTGCCCGGTTTCCAACCTTGGAAGCTCTGGCGGGCGCTGAGATTGCTGAGGTGGAAGTGTACATCCACTCCACTGGATTTTTTCGGGCCAAGGCAAAGGATATCGTGCTGGCCGCCCAGATGCTGTTGAGGGACTATGGCGGAAGAGTTCCGGATACCATGGAAGAGCTGCTGAAGCTGCCCGGCGTCGGGCGGAAGACGGCGAACCTGATTTTGGGGGACGTATACCACAGACAAGGTGTGGTGGTTGCCGACACCCATTGCATCCGGATCTCCGGACTGCTGGGCCTCACCGACGGCACAAAGGACCCTGTAAAGGTGGAACAGCAGCTGCGGGCCATTTTGCCCCCGGAGGAGTCCAACGACTTCTGCCACCGTCTGGTGCTCCATGGCCGGGCGGTCTGCATTGCCCGCCGGCCTCAATGTCAGAAGTGTGTCCTGCGCCCCTGGTGTGAGTTCTTTTCTAAAAATCTTCCGGAGGAGATCCAGAAATGAATCGAGTGTTCCGAGGAGGTCTCTATGTCCTGGGCGTTTTCCTGCTGGCGGTGGGCATTACGCTGAATACAAAAACGGGGCTGGGCGTGTCCCCCATTATTTCAGTTGCATATAGTGTGTCCGAAATTTGGAATCTCAATTTTGGGATGGTGAATTTTTTCCTGTATTGCGGCTTTGTTGGGGCAGAACTTCTGCTTCTTAGACGGATGTGGGTAATCGACCTGCTGCAGCTGCCGTTCAGCTTTGTGTTCAGTGCGCTGCTGGGCGGCTTTGGCGGGATAATTTCGTACAACAGCGCGGCCCACGGCCTTTTAGACAATCTGGCGCTGCTGGTGCTGGCAATCACCCTGACCGGGGCTGGGATTTCACTGACGGTCAATATGCGCCTAGTTCCCAATCCGGGGGATGGGATTGTGTACGCGCTGGCTCAGCACATGGGGTGGAAGCTGGGCTTGGCCAAAAATATATTTGACCTGAGCTGTGTGCTGACCACCTGCGTGCTTGGCCTGTGCTTTGGGGGCGAAATCATCGGAATCGGACTTGGCACCCTGGCCACCATGGCGGGGACCGGCCGGGCGGTGGCCGCCATCAACGGGCTGTGGAAAGAAAAAATGTGTCGGGTGGCTGGGGTTGCGTGACAAGTGGAATAGGAGCATGTATGATCATGAAAAACGTACTGAACTCGGTCCATTTCTTGTGGGAAACGGGATCGTTCTGCCGATTTGGAGGGGAATACTAGGATGAAACGTAAGTTTCGCATCTATCAAGTAGATGCATTTACCAAAGCAAAGCTGGCGGGAAACCCAGCCGGAGTGGTTCCCGATGCCTGGGGACTGTCTGAGGAACAGATGCTTCGCCTGGCCCGGGAGCTGAACAATTCCGAAACCGCCTTTCTGTTTCCCGGCGTTCCAGGGGAGTATGATGTTCAGGTTCGTTTCTTTACGCCTACCAGGGAGGTGCCCATCTGCGGGCACGGCACCATTGCGGCTCACGATGTCAGGGCACTGGAGCTTGGGCTGGACAGTGCCCGGGTGATCCAAAAATCTCAGGCGGGTCTGTTTGCCGTAAACGTGCTCCGAGAGCACGGCGATATCCGTGTCGTGATGTCCCAGGGAAAGGCGGACATTGGCGAGCCGCTTTCTCAGGTACAGCAGGCCTACCTGCTGACCGCGCTTGGTTTGACACGGGAAGATCTTCGTTTGGACTGTCCCATCGTGCCTGCAACCACCGGCGCCTCCAAAGTGATGGTGGGTATTCGTGAGCTTGACACGCTCCACGCCCTTTGCCCCAACATGGAGGCACTGATCCGCCTGAGCCATGAGATAGGCAGCAATGGATATCATGTTTTTACCGTCCATCCGGGAGCGTCTCCTCTGATCCACGGTCGGATGTTTGGCCCCGCCAACGGTGTTCGGGAAGATCCGGTGACCGGCATTTCCAACGGCCCGCTGGGAGCCTATCTGGTCAAATTTGGCCTGCTTCCAGCCCAGGGGGACGAGATCCGCTTTGTGGCCGCCCAGGGGGAAGCCATGGGAAGACCTGGATCCATGGAGGTGCGGGTGGCGCTGGAGCATGGAGTGCCGGGCGAAATTCGCATCGTTGGAGACGCGGTGATTGCGTTTCAGACGGAAATGGAACTGAACTGTGAAGCATAGTTGCTTGAAGTATGAATCCATGGCCCCCTTTGTGTGAACGGAAAAGGAGAGGATTGAGTATGGCATACCGCCCTTTGGCGGACGAAATACGGCCCCAAAGCCTGGACGAGGTGGTGGGCCAGAAGCATATCTTAGGCAAAAACGGCCTGCTGCGCCGCATGATTGAAGGAGGGAACATCCCAAACCTGATCTTCTACGGCCCTTCCGGGACGGGGAAGACCACCGTGGCCAACATCATTGCCCAGCGGACGGCTCGCCCGCTTCACCGCCTGAACGCCACGACCGCTTCCATCTCCGATATTAAAGATATCATGGCGGACATTGGTACCCTGATGGCTCCGGAAGGGGTACTGCTGTATCTGGACGAGATTCAGTATTTCAATAAAAAACAGCAGCAGTCTCTGCTGGAGTTTATGGAGGACGGTCGGATTACTCTGATCGCCTCCACAACCGAAAATCCATTTTTCGCCGTCTTTGGGGCGGTGTTATCCCGGGCCTCCGTCTTCGAATTCAAACAGATTACCGCTGAGGACGCTCTGCCCGCCATTGAACGCGGGATCTCTATTATGGAGGAACGGCTTGGCGTCCAGGTGGTGTGCGAAACAGGCGTAAAGGAGCACATCGCCTGGGCCTGCGGCGGCGACATTCGCAAGGCTATGAATGCCATTGAATTGCTTCTCAGTGCCGCGAGGCGGGAGCAAGGAAAATTACTTGTCACTATGGAGGATGCGGAAACCGCGGCGCAAAAGTCGGCCATGCGCTATGACCGAGAGGGAGACGCCCATTTTGACATTGCATCCGCACTGATGAAGTCGCTGCGGGGCTCTGACCCGGATGCGGCGCTTCATTACTTGGCCAGACTACTGGAGGCGGGGGATCTCATTACCGCCATCCGGCGAATTCTGTGCTCGGCGAGCGAGGATGTGGGAATGGCCTATCCTCAGGCGGTTCTTATTGTCAAAGCCTGCGTGGACACCGCGCTTCAGCTTGGCCTGCCCGAGGCACAGCTGCCGCTGGCCCAGGCGGTGATTCTCCTAGCCACGGCGCCCAAATCAAATTCGGTTTATATGGGCATCAGCGCTGCCCGGGCCGACGTCCGGGCTGGAAAAGTGGGGGGTATCCCCAGGCACCTGCAAAACGTTCATGCCGACTCCTCGGGACAGGAGCGAGAGCAGGGCTATCAGTATCCCCACGACTTTCCGAGCCACTGGGTGGCGCAGCAATATCTGCCAGACGAGCTAAACGGGGTGCGCTACTACCAATACGGAGACAACAAAATTGAGCAGGCCGCCCGGCGGTACTGGGAGGAACTCAAAAAATAAGACCTGCCCAAGAGAACGAGAAGGAGGGCGGATTTTGTGAGAAAACTTGGAATTGCCGCCGGTTCCTTTTCGGCTGCTGTGTTTGGAGCAAACCTTCTGCTGCCGGAGCAAAGCCTGCTCTCCCTTGGAGTTTGGCTTGCGGCGCTGTGTTTGGCGGTTTGGATTCTTGGAACACGATGGGTACCCAGCCACCGCGTCGTTTCCGCGTTGGTCTGCGCCGGGCTGTCCGCAGGCTTGCTGTGGACGGACTTGTATACCTCGGTCTTTTTTAAACCGGCGCAGGATTTGGACGGTCGCACCGTGGTACTGACCGCTACCGTGACTGATTGGCCCCAGAAGACGGAATACGGAACTTCCGTTCTGGTTCAGGCGGACACCGAGTCCTTTGTCCGCCTTTCCACTGTTCTGTATACGGATGAGCAGGGGGCGGAGCTGAAACCGGGGGACCGCATCTCCACCGTGGCCCATTGCACGCTGGGAGACCGCACCTTTTCCGGGGAAGAAATTACCTACTACACCGCCAAGGGCATTTTTCTTCGCGCCCAGGCCTATGGGCGGTTGGACATTCAGCACCCAGATCGGATTCCGGTGTGGAGCTGGCCGGCGCTTTGGGCCAAGGCTCTGAAAACGGGCATTCACGCGGCGTTTCCGCCAGACGCGGCTGCGCTGATCCAGGCACTGGTTACCGGGAACCGGGACAGCCTGACCGACGAATTCACCACGTCCCTTCAGCGTACTGGACTGTCCCACACCGTGGCTGTGTCCGGCATGCACCTGGCCTTTTTGGCCTCTATGGTATCCCTGATGCTCGGAAAGGGGAAGCGGAGCACCGCGCTGGCGACCATTTTGGGGGTGGCAATTTTCTGTGGGATTGTGGGAAACACCCCATCGGTACTCCGCGCGGCGGTGATGATTGGGATGCTCCAAATCGCGCCCCTGCTGCGGCGGGAGCGGGACGACGTGACGGCGCTGGCCTTTGCCCTGATGCTACTGCTCCTGCAAAATCCATTTTCCGCCACCCATGTTGGACTTCAGCTGTCTTTTGGAGCGGTGGCTGGCATTCTGCTGGTGTCTGACCGCATTCAAACCTGGCTTTTGGATAAACTGAGGCTGGAGCGGCGCTTTGCGAGCCGCTCGGCGCGCCTGCTGGCCGAGGTACCGCGTTTTCTGGTCTCTACTCTGTCGGCTACCCTGGGGGCCTCAGTGCTGACGGTGCCCCTGGTGGCGCTCTATTTTCAAATTTTCTCGCTGATTTCGCCCCTGTCCAACCTGCTTACCCTGTGGGCGGTTGCAATTTTGTTTCTGGCCGGGTTGGGTTTGGGAGCGATGGGAATCGTGTTTCCGGCCGGAGCCGCCGTGCTGTCGGTTCCGTTCTCCGCTTTGGCCCGATATGTGAATTGGGTGATTGGCGCTCTTGGCCGTCTGCCGTTTGCCGCGATTCCGTTGCATTCCTTTTATTATCGGGCCTGGGTTGTCTTTCTCTGCGTTCTTGTTGGGAGCGCACTGTGGCGAAAAGGGGAAAAACGGCCTCTGATTCCGGTCTGTGCCGGAGTCGTTACGCTGGTGACGTCGTTGTTGCTCACCGCCATGACCTTTCAGGCGGGAGAGCTGGCGGCGGCTGTATTGGATGTGGGACAAGGGCAGAGTGTTTTGCTCCGGACGGGCAATTACCTGACGCTGGTGGACTGCGGCGGCGACAGCACGGACAACGCGGGAGATGTGGCGGCGGACTACATGCAGTCCCTGGGGCGGGACACGCTGGATCTGCTGGTGGTTTCCCATTACCACGCGGACCACGCCAACGGAATTTCCCAGCTGCTGCGGCGCGTCCATGTGTCGGCCATCGCACTGCCAGACGTGGAAGAAGGGGATCCCCTGCGCCGGGAAATTTTAGATCTGGCCCAGGAGCAGCAGATCGAGGTGTGGTTTATCCGGCAGGACACCCACATCTACCTGGGCGAAGATCAGGAGTTTACGCTGTTTGCGCCCCTGGGGCAGGGGACGGACACCAATGAACTGGGGTTGTCCGTTTTGGCCACCGCCGGGGACTTTGATGTCCTGCTTACGGGGGACATGAGTGGGCAGGTGGAGCAGCTGTTGTTGGAGCATACCGACCTGCCAGACCTGGAACTTCTGGTCGTGGGGCATCACGGGTCCAAAGCTTCCACCACCCAGGAACTGCTGGAGGCGACGAAGCCGGAGCTTGCCGCCATCTCCGTGGGAAAACAAAACCGCTATGGCCATCCAGCCCAGGAAACACTGGAGCGTTTGGATGCCATCGGGGCGGAGGTCTACCGCACCGACCTTCAGGGAACGGTGGTTGTCCGATCCAACGGATGGCAAAATGCTGCGTAAATTCGGATGAACCAGGTATAATTTTTAAGATTGTTTGAGGAGGAACTGCCATGCCGCCCAAAGCAAAGCCGGACACCGCAGGGTATCAAAGGCTAAAACAAAATCTGTCCGAGGGGAAGCCGGGGCAGCTGTATGTCCTTTACGGAGAAGAGACCTATCTGAGAGATTACTACCTGGGAAAGCTGCGAGAGCAGACCCTAAGCGGGAGTATGGGAACCTTTAACCTCCACGAGATCGGGGCAAAAGACATGTCGCCTCACGCGCTGGAAGAGGCAGTGGATTGCTTGCCCATGATGGGGGAGCGCACGCTGGTATTGGTGACCGACTATGACCTGTTCAAGGCGGGAGAGAAGGAGCGGGAGGCATACATCAACATCTTCTCCCAGCTGCCGGATTACTGCTGTGTGGTGTTTCTCTATGATTTGATCGAATATAAAGGGGATGCAAGGACCCGCCTGGCCGGAGCTTTGAAGCAGTTTGGCGTGGTGGTGAACTTTGTGCGCCAGGAGCAGGGGGACCTAGTGGACTGGGTCCGGCGGCGTTTTCGGGCTTTGGGGAAGGACATTGATTCCCGTCTGGCCCTGGATTTCATTTTCTTGTGCGGTGATTTAATGACCAATCTGATTGGCGAGATCGAAAAGATCGGCGCCTATGCCAAACAAAAGCATATTACCCGCGCCGACATTGAGGCGGTGGCGACTCCGCAGCTGGATGCGGTGGTGTTTCGTATGACCGACGCAATCGGAGAAGGTAATTTTGACAAAGCAATGGCGGTGCTGGGGGAGCTGTACCAGATGCAGGAGCCGCCCATCAAGATCATGTGGTCGCTGGGACGGCAGATGCGACAGCTGTATTCCGCTCGACTGGCGCTGGAGCAGGGAAAGGGCGCTTCTTACGTGGCTTCTCTGTGGGGCATCAAGCCTTATCCGGCGGACAAGCTGGTAAACAGTGCCAAACGTTTTTCCCTAAAATGGTGCCGTAGGGCGGTGCTTCGATGTGGACAGACCGATCTGGCAATGAAGTCAACCGGGCAAGACGGCGAGACGCTGCTGACCACGCTGCTGCTGGAGCTGGCGGCCCCTGTGTAGGAGGAACCGGACGTATGTGGAAGATTCGGGAAGCCATCGTGGTAGAGGGGCGGTATGACAAAAACACACTGTCTCAGGTGGTGGAAACCCTAATTTTAGAGACCGCCGGCTTTGGCATTTTTCAAGACCAAGAGCAAATGGCGCTGCTGCGCCGGGCTGCGGAGTGCCGGGGATTGATTGTCTTTACCGACTCAGATGGAGCTGGTTTTGTCATTCGAAACCGGATTCGGGGCGCCGTGCCAATTCAATTTTTAAAGCACGCGTATATCCCCGACGTATATGGAAAAGAAAAACGAAAAAAACGGGGCGGCAAGGAGGGCAAGCTGGGTGTGGAAGGAATGACGCCTCAGGTGTTGGAGCAGGCACTCCGCCGGGCAGGAGCCACGTTTTTGGATCAAGAGCTGTCCGAGCGGGAGGTCGCCCCGCCCCTCACCAAGGCTGACCTGTTTGCCGCCGGACTGACGGGCGGACCGGACAGCGGCGCGAAGCGGCTGGCCCT
>JAYFPV010000163.1:0-2560 GCA_034927465.1 Lawsonibacter sp. | reverse complement strand
TGCTGTGCTGCAACAACATCTGCAACTGCATGACCAAGTGGTATGAAAACATTGCCCGTATGTGCAACATCCCACTGATTATGATCGACATTCCCTATAACAATACGGTTGAAGTTTCCGATACCAATGTTGCTTATATCCGCAGCCAGTTTGACAACGCCATCAAGCAGTTGGAGGAGCTGACCGGAAAGAAATTCGACGAAAAGAAGTTTGAGCACGCCTGCGCCAACGCCAACCGCACCGCCCAGAATTGGCTGAACGTCTGCGACTACCTGCAGTACAAGCCCGCGCCGATGAGCGGCTTCGATCTGTTTAACCACATGGCTGACGTGGTCACGGCCCGTGGCAAGAAGGAAGCGGCCGACGCCTTTGAGATGCTGGAGCACGACCTGGAGGAGAACATTAAGAACGGGACCAGCACTCTGCCTTTCCCCGAGCAGTTCCGCGTAATGTTCGAGGGGATTCCCTGCTGGCCCAAGCTGCCCAACCTGTTTAAGCCGCTGAAAGAGAACGGCGTGAACGTGACTGCCGTTGTGTATGCACCCGCCTTTGGCTTTGTTTATAACAATATGGACGAAATGGTCCGCGCCTACTGCAAGGCCCCCAACTCCGTGTGCATTGAGCAGGGTGTGGATTGGCGTGAGGGCATCTGCCGGGACAATAAGGTGGACGGTGTGCTGGTCCACTACAATCGTTCCTGCAAGCCCTGGTCCGGCTATATGGCCGAGATGCAGCGCCGCTTTACTCAGGATCTTGGAATTCCATGCGCCGGCTTCGACGGCGATCAGGCCGATCCACGGAACTTCAACGAGGCCCAGTATGAGACCCGCGTCCAGGGCTTGGTGGAGGCCATGGAGGCCAATAAGGAGAAGAAGGAGGCTGCTGCGAAATGAGCATCGAGGTATTACTGAACGAGTTTAAGGAAGTTTCTGAGCACCCTCACCGCGTGCTGAACGAGTATAAAAAGCAGGGCAAAAAGGTCATCGGCATTTTACCCTATTATGCGCCCGAGGAGCTGGTCTATGCCGCCGGCATGGTACCCATGGGTATCTGGGGCAGCAACGACAAGACAATTTCCGTGGCCAAGGAATACTGTGCAACCTTCTACTGCACGATCGCCCAGCTGGCGCTGGAGATGCTGCTGGATGGCACCATGGATATGCTGGACGGGATTATTACTCCCACCATCTGCGATACGCTGCGTCACATGAGTCAGAATATCCGCGTGGCCATGAGTGAGAAGTTGCCCTGCATTTTCTTAGCCCATCCTCAAAACCGCAAGCCTGCCTTTGGTCTGCAGTTTACGGTGGATCAGTATATGCACATTAAGAAGGAACTGGAGAAGATCTCCGGCACCCCCATCACTGACGAGGCACTGCGGGAGGCTATCAAGGTCTATAACCGCAGTCGAGCCGCCCGCCGGAAGTTTGTTAAGCTGGCTGGCCAGCACGCCGATGTCATTTCCGCAGTCAGCCGTTCCGCAGTATTGCGCTCCGCGTGGTTCATGCTGAAGAACGAGCACACCGCAAAACTGGAGCAGCTCAATGCCGAGCTGGAGTCTCTGCCCGCTTGCAGCTGGAAGGGCGCCAAAGTCATGACCTCTGGCATCATCTGTGATAACCCCAAGCTGCTGCAGATTTTCGATGACAACCACATTGCGATTGTGGCCGATGATGTGGCGCAGGAGAGCCGCCCCATCCGGGTGGATGCCGCCGAGACCGGCGACCCTATGATGGCTCTGTCCCAGCAGTTTGCCGACCAGGACTATGATGTGTTGCTATATGATGAGCACTCTAGCCAGAACCGTCGGAGTGAGTATGTGGTCAAGCTGGCCAAGGACAGCGGCGCACAGGGCGTCGTACTATTTATGCAGCAGTTCTGTGATCCGGAGGAGATGGAGTATCCCTATCTAAAGAAGGCTCTGGACGGCGCCGACGTGCCTCATATAAAGCTGGGCGTCGATCAGCAGATGCGGGACTTCGGCCAGGCGAGTACTGCCATCCAAGCGTTTGCAGACGTCCTATAAAGATATCGCGCAGATCTGCGGTGTTTGTCTGTCCAGACCTTGACATAACGCAGAAAAAAATGGTATAATGCCACCAATTTCTGCGTTTCTTCCTTGCACTTAACCGATGGGAGAACGCCGTAAGCTGAGGACAAGGGCTTGAAATGAGTCAAGCCCAGTACTTAAGCGACAGATTAATATTTGTAAAGGGGAAGATAAGCTATGAACTACAATGTTACCGTCAACGGAAAAGTTTACAACGTGACCGTTGAAAAAACCGGTGCAGGTGCTCCCGTGGCCACCCACGTGGCAGCTCCTGTAGCCGCCCCCGTACCTGCCCACGTGGCAGCTCCTGCCGCCGCCCCCACTCCTGCCGCTGCTCCCGCAGCTGCTGTTCCTGTCGCCGTGGCCTCCGGTGAAACTGCCGTTAAGAGCCCGATGCCCGGCAATGTGTTTAAGGTAGAATGCTCGGTTGGCCAGTCTGTCAATGCCGGCGATGTGCTGGTGGTGCTGGAGGCCATGAAGATGGAGATTGAGGTTTCCGCTCCTGCGGCC
>JAYFPV010000166.1:0-3162 GCA_034927465.1 Lawsonibacter sp. | reverse complement strand
CGTTCCTTCGGCTACAATTAAGATCACACATGTCTTGACACCTGTAAACTTACTCTACACCGGAAGAAGGCTACCACTATGGACATTGCCGCTTTTCTGAAACGGAAAAACATTGTCATCTCTGCCAAACGATACGGCATCGACGCATTGGGGGCCATGGCTCAGGGACTGTTCTGCTCCCTACTCATCGGCACCATTCTCAACACCCTGGGCGCACAGTTCCACATCGGCTTCCTCACCGCCACCATTCTGGAGATCAATAAGGTAGGCTACACCATCGGCGGCCTGGCCGCCTTTATGAGCGGCGCGGCCATGGCCGTTGCTATCGGCTATGCGCTCCAAGCGCCTCCTTTGGTTTTGTTCTCCCTGGTAACTGTTGGGCAGGCCTGCAATGCTCTGGGCGGTGCGGGCGGCCCTCTGGCCGTGCTGTTCATCGCGATCCTTGCCGCCGAAATGGGCAAGGCAGTCTCTAAGGAGACCCGCGTGGACATTTTGGTCACTCCCATCGTCACCATTGGGGTAGGCGTGGCGCTGGCCGCCTGGTGGGCTCCCGCCATCGGAGCCGCCGCCAACAAGGTAGGCGACCTGATTATGCTGGCCACCAAGCTTCAGCCCTTCTGGATGGGCATTGCTGTCTCGGTACTGGTAGGCGTGGCACTGACGCTTCCCATCTCCTCGGCGGCGATCTGCTCGGTTCTGGGGTTAGTTGGTCTTGCGGGCGGCGCCGCCGTAGCCGGCTGCTGCGCCCAAATGGTAGGCTTTGCCGTCATGTCTTTTAAGGAAAATCGCTGGGGCGGCCTGATCTCTCAGGGGCTTGGCACTTCGATGCTGCAGATGCCCAACATTGTAAAAAATCCCCGCATTTGGATCCCGCCCACCCTGACCTCTGCCATCACCGGCCCCATCGCCACCTGCGTCTTTCAGCTGGAAATGAACGGCGCCCCGATCAACTCCGGCATGGGCACCTGCGGCCTGTGCGGCCAGATCGGCATCTGGACAGGCTGGCTGAACCCGGTGGAAAAAGCGGTGGCGCAGGGCGCCGTGCCCATCACTCCTTCCGCGTTCCACTGGCTGGGCCTGATTTTGATCTGCTTTGTACTGCCCGCCGTCCTTTCCTGGGCCATCTGCCAGGGCTGCCGGAATCTGGGCTGGATCAAAGAGGGAGATCTGACCCTACCCCAATAACATCGGAATTAACAGCCCGCCCGGCTCCGGCGGGCTGTTATCTTTGGGAGTTATCCGGTGTGGAGGAAAAGCTTCGGCACATGAATTCCTTCAAATGTCTGCCCAAAAATTCAGTTTTCTCTTGACATTTCTCCCGATTTCGGTATAATAATTAAGCCTGTCTATATCGTCAGGCGTCATCCTTGCCCCCGTCGAACATTCCGGGGGCCATATGTCCATAAGGAGGTGCAACAAAATATGGCAAAGATCAATGCAAACTATGAGGCGGTTTATATCATGAATCCCGCTCTGAGCGAGGAGCAGATTGCCGCTCTGGTGGCCAAGTTCAAGGCTGTCGTGGAGGCAGACGGTTCTGTCTCCGAGGTCAACGAGTGGGGCAAGCGTCGTCTGGCCTATTCCATCAACGATCTGATGGAAGGCTACTACGTGCTGATGACCTTCACCGCTGCCGCCGCAATCCCCGCTGAGCTGGATCGTATCTTCCGAATCACGGAAGGCGTGATCCGCTCTATGATCGTCTGCAAGGACCAGTAAGGGGGAGCGGACATGCTCAATAAGATTTTTATCATGGGCCGTCTGACCCGTGACCCTGAACTTCGGCGTACTTCCACTGGCACTCCGGTGACATCCTTCTCCCTGGCCGTTGACCGGGACTTCAAGGACAAGTCCACCGGCGAGCGGACCACCGACTTTATTGATGTGGTGGCCTGGCGGCAGACAGGTGAGTTCGTCAGCCGCTACTTCACCAAGGGCCGCATGGCCGTGGTCGAGGGCCGTCTGCAGATCCGTGACTGGACGGACAAGGACGGAAACAAGCGCCGCGCCGCCGAGGTGGTAGCAGATCAGGTCTACTTTGGTGAGTCCAAGCGGGATGGCGAGGGCGGAGGCTATTCCGCCGGATACAGCCAGGGCGGTTATTCCGCCGGCGGTTCTTCCGCCCCTGCGGCACCCTCCGGCTATGGGGCCCCTCCTGCGGACGGGGACCAGTTTGCCGAGCTTTCTGAGAATGACGGCGAGCTGCCGTTCTAAATGAAATCTCTGAACAAAGCCCTGCGGCGGCCAACGGTTGTATTGTTCAGCCGTCCCCCTGGATTTGCTTTTTCATTGGTTTCTTACTTTGACCATTTAAGGTCGTAAAAGGAGGTACCATCCATGGCTATGGAACGTGATAACAGAGCCCCCCGCGGCCGCAAGCGCCGTAAGGTCTGCGCCTTTTGCGTGGACAAGGTGGAGAGCATCGACTATAAAGACGCCGGCAAGCTGCGCCGGTTCATTTCCGATCGGGCGAAGATTCTGCCCCGCCGCACCACCGGCACTTGCGCCATGCATCAGCGTCAGCTGACCGAGGCCATTAAGCGGGCCCGTCAGATCGCTCTGCTGCCCTACGTGACCGATTAAGATTTGATCAAAAAGAGTCTGTTCTTTCTTTGAAAGAACAGACTCTTTTTTGATCCGTTCAGGCCCGTCCAATTGTTCTGGCAGGCCTGATGCAATTTTTCAGCGGGTGGCACGCGCCTGAATAGCGCCGGAGTCAGGGGACAGTTCCCGGTTCTCTCCCCTCCAAACCGGATAGAGCCGCTTCAGCCGACGGATACAGGCGGCGCAGGCAGGGATCAGGAATAGATCGGCACACACCCAGGCCGCGGGCGAGGCAAAGCAGGCGGCAGAAAAGCCAAACGCGGGCACCAGAAAGCTGCCCACGCCGGTTCTGGCCGACATCTCCAGCACTCCGGCCAAAATGGCGAAGGCACTGTATCCCATGCCCTGAATAGAAAAACGGACGATGTTCACCAGGGCCAGCGTGAAAAAGAAGGCGGTCACGGTCACGATATACCGGCTGGTCAAATCCACCAAAAGCACAACATTAGCCTCCTGGGGATCCAGAAACAGCATGGCGCACTGGGGTGCCAGAAGCAGCATAGCTCCAAACGCGACAATGGAGTACCCAAATCCCAGAAGGGAACAGGCACGAACTCC
>JAYFPV010000204.1:0-4469 GCA_034927465.1 Lawsonibacter sp. | reverse complement strand
GGTTGCGCTTTTGTCCTACCGTTATCTCCCGAGCCCCATCGTCCGACTCAGCGGGATTTCTCAGAAAATGGCAATGCTGGACTTCTCATGGGAGTGCCAGGAGAAGCGCCGGGATGAAATTGGCATTCTGGGACAAAACCTGGATGAACTGTCCCAGCATTTGTCCTCGGCTTTGATAGAGCTGAAAACGGCCAACGCATCACTGCAGGAGGACATTGACCGTGAAAGAGAGTTGGAGCGTCAGCGCACAGCGTTCTTTTCCGCGGCCTCCCACGAGCTGAAAACCCCGATAACGGTGCTGCAAGGTCAACTCTCTGGAATGCTGGCCGGCGTGGACGTCTATCAGGACAGGGACAAGTATCTGGCACGCTCGCTTGCTGCCACCGGCCGAATGGAATCCCTGGTGCAGGAGATGTTGACCATCTCGCGGATGGAGAAGGCGGGCAGCGTGGTGAAGCGGGAACCGGTGATGCTCTCCGGCTTTCTCAAGGCGCAGATAGAACTTGCTGAAGATTTAGCGATGCAGAAAGAACAAACCATTCAAGCGGACATTGCGCCATGCATCACAATAATCGGGGACGAAATGCTTTTGGGGCGTGTCGTTATGAACCTGCTGACAAATGCAATGAACTACTCACCGACCGGTTCTTTGATATCCGTTCATCTGGAAGCACAAGAAGGTGGGGTGCAGCTCGTCGTAGAGAACAGTAATGCGCATATCCCGGAGGAATCCCTTCCACACCTATTTGAGGCATTTTATAGAGTAGAGGTTTCTCGTAGCCGGGAGACGGGCGGCAGCGGCCTAGGCCTCTATCTTGTGAAAATGATCTTGGATCGGCATCATGCGGCATGCGAGATTACCAACACCGATACGGGAGTCAAGGCAAGCGTTTTCTTTTGCCAATAACTCCATACAAACTCCATATTCAATTCAACTTCTCTCCAAATGAACGGTGTATCATGGGACGCAGTTCAACAGAGAGGAGTTTTTTTATGCGAAAATGGATGACACAAGGGACCGTCAGCAATCACTGGACGGACGGCGGCGTGGTGGATATGGACGCCGTACGGGATTACGCGAAAGCCGAAGCGGACGGATATGGAACCCTCACCGGCGTAAAGGCGCGCAGTCAGGTCGAATGCGATGCTACGACGAAGAAGGAGAAGAATTCCGGTGGGTACCTTCAATATTACGTCTCGTCCAACTAAACTGTGGACGCACAAGCCTCGGAGGGTTAAAACATGAAGAAAAATAGGTTGTTGGCAATCATTCTCTGCTTTACGCTTTTGTGTGGATGCAGCGCAAAACCGTCGAAACAGACGAAAACGCCATCGGATAGTGATGTCCCCGCCCAGGCCATTCACGCACTGGGGCTGACGGCGGAGCAGCGCATGGAGGACTATGAAGCCTTCTGGGCCACGCTCCGGGACAGCTATCCCTGCTGGGGGATTCTGGAGCGGGAGGACCTTGACGTCGACGCTATCTATCAGGATTACAAGGAACTGGTGGCAGGCAGCGACAGCGACGTCGACTTCTATTCCGCTATTTACAGCTCCCTGTACCGCCTCGGCATGAACGGGCATCTGTGGATTGTGGAACCGGATGCCTATGCGTCCTATGTTGATAACGCGGCCGCTTACAAGGACTCCGACCGGGCCCACTGGGCGGAGATATTGCAAGACGTAAAGACCGCCAGCGGCTATGACAAACTAGGAGCCATGCTCGACATTCTTGGTGGGGACGAGGATGAGGGCGGTGATGTGGTTGAAGATAATACCGCCAACGTGACGTTGCAGATTCTGCCGGGCAATATCGGTTATCTAAAAATCAACAGTTTTTCCGGTGACATGGAGACAGACGGTGCAAAAATCGCGGATTGCTATTCACAGTGCGCCGGTTGCAGCGACCTCATTATTGACCTTACGGTAAATAGTGGCGGCAGCGAGGATTATTGGGAACAGCTTCTTGTCGCTCCAAATCTCAATGAGACGATGAGTGACAGCCATGTGGCGCTGGTGCGGATGAGTGAAAACAATACGCCTTATTTGGAAAATGTCTTTTCTCCCGATGAGCTGCACCCCATCTCGGAATTACCAAACCTGCCAGATCTGGCGGCCACAGACCGGGCGCTTGCGACCCACTACGTTACAATTGACCACACTGTGTCCCCCGCGACGAAGCGTAGCCCATTCCATGGGCATATCTGGGTGCTGGTGGGTGACGCCGTGTATTCGGCCTCGGAATCCTTTGCCATCTTCTGCAAGGATACCGGATTTGCCACGCTGGTGGGGACACAGACCGGTGGCGACGGCATTGGCATTGATCCAATTTTTCTCCAGCTCCCCAACAGCGGAATTCTCGTTCAGTTTACCGCCCTCTATGGGCTGAATGCGGACGGCAGCAGTAATGAGGAGACCGGCACTACGCCGGATATCGTCTCCATCCACGGTGAAAACTCGCTTGTCACAGCGCTCAGAGCAATTAAAGCACAGAAAGGAACCGTAGAATGAATCTCACCATCAACCACTTGAACATGACCTATCCCACCGGGAAGCAAGCTCTTCGGGATGTAACCCTGCACATGGAAAATCCCAGTCTCATTGGATTACTGGGGCCCAATGGCGCGGGAAAATCCACCCTGATGAAGCTGCTGGTGGCAGCCCTTCTGCCTACCTCGGGTGAAATTTCTGTGGATGGAACTCCGTTGTCCAAATGCGAAAAGCAGGTGAAAGCCGGCCTTGGGTATCTGCCGCAGCACTTCGGCCTCTATGACGAATTGACCGTCTGGCAGTTCCTCGACTACATGGCGGCGCTGAAGGGCATTAAAAGCAGCAAGGACGCCATCGACTGCGCCATCGAGGTCACGGATTTAACGGAGAAGCGGAACGCGAGAATCCGCACGCTCTCCGGTGGGCAGCGCCAGCGGGTAGGGATTGCACAGGCGCTTTTGGGTGCGCCGCAGCTTCTCATCTTCGATGAACCGACTGTTGGGCTGGACCCGGAGGAGCGTATCCGCTTCCGCAATTTCTTCTCCGAAACGGCGCAGGACAAGCTGGTGCTGCTCTCTACCCATATCATCGAGGACGTGCAGTCGGTCTGCAATCAACTCATTGTCATCGACCGGGGATGCATTCTGTTCACCGGCACACCGGAAGCGCTTATTCGTCAGGCCGAGGGCCATGTGGGGACATTTACGGAGCAGCCGGACACAAAAGAAAACCCCGATATGCACATTACCTCCCGGGTCAATACCGCCAAGGGCGTACTGTGCCGGGGCGTGGCGGAGAAACTGCCCGCCGCGGCGCAGAAGGTGGAGCCGACGCTGGAGGATGCGTATCTCTACCTTATTACCAAAGGGGGAGATGCCAAATGAACCGCTCCGCTCTTATCCGTGTGGAGCTGGAGCGGGTGTTTCGCAACGGTCAGACCTGGCTGGTATTCGCGCTGACGGCTCTGGCACCCTTGGCCGGATATCAGGTTTTCAGGCCCACCATCGGTGACTCCATGGCGACGCTCTATCTGGCGAATCCCCTACTCACCGGCGGCATCGCCGGTACGCTGTGCTTTGCAATTCTGATGCTAACCGCTTTGGACAAAGCGCGGCGGGATGGCATGGATGCGCTGACAGATGCAATCGTGAGTCCCATGACCCTGTGTGTGGTGCGGCTGCTGGCGGTGTTGACGGCGGCGCTGGCCGCCACGGCGCTCATCGGTCTATTGTATCTGCCTTATACAGTATGGAAACTGGACATCGTGTTTTCTCTGCCCGATTATGTGCTGGCGGTTGTATTGTTTCTTCTCTCCGGCCCTGTGATGGGCGCGCTTGTCGCGGCCGTCTGCTGGCAGTTTACCAGACGTCTGGATGTGAGTCTCGTAGCAATCCTGGCCACGCTGATTATTTCACTCAGCTCGATCTGCCGCAGCTCTTTCCTGCTCCACTGGAGTGTGCCGCTGGTTCCCACCCTGTCCGATGCGTTCGGCAGCGCCATTGTCTGGCGCACCGCCATTTATAGCCGACTGGTCTGGCTGTGCCTGTTGGGCGGTGCTTGGCTGCTGTCTTTGCTGTGCGTGCGGCAATACGGAAAAGGGCTGCGCGGCTCCTTTTTCAGGCACGCCCGGAAAAATGCATTGCCGGTTCTTGCAGCCGCGCTGCTCTGCGGCGGCGGACTGCTGTGGCAGTGTCAGCCTTTCGTGGACCACACCCCTGCCAAGTGGCAGGAGCTGATGGAAACGGAGCCGGACCGCAGCAACGAGGCGCTGATGCTGCAACGTACGGAGCTGAATGTGAAAATTGAGAACTATACGCTGGGAACCATGTCGGGGACGGCAAGCTACCATATCCAAAACGCCTCAGGTGCGCCGCAGGACCTGTATTTTGAACTGAATACCGGCTATACCGTCCGTTCCGTGACAGCGAACGGACAGCCAATAGAATGGGAGGACCTAAAAAACGATCTGATTGGCAGCC
>JAYFPV010000216.1:0-6499 GCA_034927465.1 Lawsonibacter sp. | reverse complement strand
AACAAAGTTAACGTTACCGAGCGGAACAAAGAACTGAACATAGAAATCATTCTTGATGCCCCTTTTCAATCCCATCTCGATGCGTATGACGGGATCGAAAACCTTATCGGCAAGTGGGCTGACGAAGATGCTATACCGGATTTGGAGCTTAGCTTGTAGGCAGACGCGCAACCCTCGGCATGGGCAAACCGCACAGAAACAGGCTGATGGTTTTGTTATAAAAGTCAAGGGTTGCGCAACCTAATGCTATGCGTCTGCCATGTTTATATCAAGCGAAAAAAAGAAAAAAGCCCGTAAAATGGGCTTTTTTCGTGTGTTTCCTGCACTACTTTGATACAATGCACCATTTTCTGCCGTCGGCGAGCTTTCGTTAACGAGCAGGGTATCGCTAACGAGCAATAATGCTGATTAGTTTTCGGTGCCTGCTTGAATTTATGCTCCCTTTTTCTGGAACAGTATTGGTATCCACACCGTTTATCGCAATAAAATGGGACAAGAATTCTGATGCCAACTCTTCATCATCAGTATCAACTTTTAAAGCAGCCACATCGCGTAAAACTTGTACAGCTTCGGTATCGTCTAAGTTACGATGTAACCCGGGAACTCCGCACGTCAACGTCAGATTGATTATCATAAATAACACCCCTGCGGTTAAGTTAAGAGAACAATATAAATGGTGTCGTCAAGACATGATGAGCAGGGGGCATAGCTGGTAGTCGGTTGGCTTTCAGGAGCTAAAGAGTTAATCGCTCTGTCTCAGAAAACAGATAATCTTTTCCCATGTGACTTGTGTTAACATGTATTGTGCGTGGTGCCTTTTTACGTTTTTGCTATATTTTTCAAACTCTTTTGGAATCTCTGAAAACCGATCATCCTGAAAGTGGTTTATGAAAGCCGGTACACTTTCCCTTAATGCAGCGCGAATGAGTTGTGTCCGTTCCTCATATTCTTCTGGTTGTGTAATATACAGCAGAAGCGGCTTGTAGCGCACCCAACCGATACAGGCGTTAACAAAACGGGTAATGATTTTCGGAGAATCAGCGGCAATCTGCTTCAAGTGAATCGGCAGCGCTCCGTCCAATATGTGCGAATAATAAGAAAAACCATCGTGGAATGTGTAGCAAGGGATTTTGACAACCTTTCGATTCTCCAACATTGTAGACAGGAAGGTATCTTCACCTCGAGCTCCCGGAGGGTTATAAAAGGGTAGGGTTCGCAAGGGCTCTTTCAAATTGATACACAAGTTGGCACCGGAAATAAACCGGCAATTGTTTTCCCAAGGCACTTTCTCTGCTTTTTCTTGTTGTAATATGTCTGTCGAAGCATATGTGACGCCCCCTGTACGCATCAGATTGCTGATGCTTTCCCACGTGATAATATCGTTACTGATTGCTTTGATAAACACTCTAAAATCTTTTTCGCGAAGCTGTTCATTGAAGATAATCTGTGGAATTGGCGAAATATATCCGCAGTGATATCCGTTCGTCAAGTCAGCATGGACGATTTCTTTCAAGTGTGACAAAAATACACGTTGACCGCTCCACAGGCAAGTACCCTTTGTGTTGGTGACAGCCATAGGATATTCATCGTCATCCAAAAACAGCAAATAGTCCATGTGATGCTCTATGGCTGAAAACAAGACCGCGTTTCGTTTCCCGGCATATCCGGAACCAAATACCGAGTTTAGAGCATCCGGAGAAAAAGCGTCCTGAGCAGCCAGGCCAGAAATAGAATTGGAGGCATTTTTTTCTCCCATAAACACAATCCGATCAAACGCATCAACGATCTCCTGACTGAGATTTGTAAAGTCTTTAGAGCTTGTTTTTTGATAGTTTACGTCATAGGACACAAAAAGGCTTAGTTTTACATCTATGCCTATTGGCAATTCCTTTTTTGTTTCCTTCCAAATGCTGATATATGAAAGCAGAACTTTCTTAAATGAGCGACGGCCTGTGGCAAGGCCTATTCCGAGGTTTATTGTTTGGTTGGTGCGATTCATTGATAGTCCCTCCTAACATTATGATATATAGCTTTAAGTTCGAGATTCCATCTTAAGATATTATTGGTCTATACTCAGCTACCTTTTTATAATAACGCAAAAGCTCTGGCACAATGTTTGTCCAGTCAAACTGTTTCGCTGTTATTAGTCCTCCTGATATAAGAGAATGGCGCAAATTATAATCGCGATATAAATGTATTATTTTGTCCGCAAGATCTATTGGATTTTCCATTTGGATCATAAGGCAGTTATTACCATCTTCGCAATATTCTTTTACACCATCGTTTGGGGTTGTTATGATGGAACATCCACACGCCATAGCCTCTAAGACCGGAAGCGAAAACGATTCATAAATCGAATTGCACAGGTATATATCAGCATCGGCAAGGAGCTCTGCAATTTTTTGCTGAGTAGGATTAACATAAACGTCCCCTGTGCATTCGTCAGGCTCATCGGGTGTAATCCATGAAAAACGATAGGGAACATTTTTAATTTTTAACAACTTCAAAGCTTCCTTAATTCCATGAATTCCTTTGAACATACTCTTATCGCTACCAATTGTAATTAGACGTATAGGTGAAACAGTACATGAAAAGCTTTTGGATTCTTTTGAAATCGTGTGTTTAAAAACACCTTGATCAATTCCATTATGGATAACTATGGCGCTTCTATGATAAACTTTGGCAATCTGATCAGCAGCGCCTTGCGAGACAGTAAAAATATCGTCGGCAAGCATGAATTGCGTGTCGATATAATGCTTCATCCTTTGCGATAATTGATCCGGATCAAAAAGATGGAAGTCCCCTTGTTCAAAGTATATAACCGGAGCGATTTTTCTGGCCACGCATTCTGATATTTCTCTCCAATAGGTCGCAATTATAAGCTCACAAGGTGGAATTCCTGTGGCGAGTTCAGTAGCAAAAGGTATCTGCAAATACTCTACCTCATTATATATTGGAAACCATTTTGGCTTTTCAAAGTGCGAGATTAGCGTGATTTTGTGTCCTGCTTTTATAAGAAGATTAGCATGCTGAAGAATTATTTTGGTTCCTCCACATATACCTGTATGTGTCATAACATAAACAATGTGTAGGGCATCGTTGAGATTCCCCTTCTTTACTAAATTCTGTCTACAAATATGTTTCATTCTTTTTTCTCTTCGTATAAATTCTCTTTTCCTGAAATTATCGAGATTCATAATCATCTCCCCTTTATGTCATTTATGTTATGTTTCAGCACCACACACATTTTTCATTTCGGCATTCACTAAGAGAAGACCGTTCGAAACAACATATTTTGAGCAAGGAAACTGTTATCTCTTTCATGTTAGGTGTGCGCAACTGTTTTCAACTATGGAAAAAATGCATACAATATCGTATTAAAACACAATAACGTAATTTTCCGGACATTCCCCTCCGTACCTTTATTTGCACAGTTTGCGTTTCCCTGTTCCGTTAAGCGGGTTCAGGCTGTTGATTTTACAAAAATACTGATAAAACTCCTGTACAGCATCCGACTGATCGGTTTCGAAGACTGCCCCGACCATCTCAGACAGCATCTGGTTTGCCGCTGCTGTGGAACAGTACTTAAATGCAACACCTCCCCAGCGGGAAGGGGCAGCCCGATTCAATTGGGGCCAAAACAATATACAACGATCATTCGGTACCAGTAGATGGTATTTCGGATGTCCCTTTATGATCCCGGTACTGACCTCCTCACCAAAAAAGTCTTCCTCCACCATAAACGCGCCAACCAGCTTTCGCTCGGTTTCCTCTTGGCCTTTAAGACAGCTCGTGATCAGGCAAAGGGAATTGGGTTTTACCCGATCCAAAACTCTTGGCAATCCTTTAGACGCTCCGCTTAAATATGTTCCGGCCGAAACAGAGAGCGTTTGAAAAACACTGTCAATTTCTTCAGAAGGAATGTCCATAACAAGGTGAGAATTTGCGGAGATCTTGAAGTTCAGCAATTTCTGCCTGCGCTCGTTTTCTTCCTGCTCAATCCGTTTTTGCCTTTGAGCAACAGCCTCTTTCTCCCGAATCAGTTTTTCTACATGTTCCTGAACGCGCTGACCTTTGAATACCAGAAAACGCTTAAAAGCATCGGGATATATGAATCTTTTTTCAGTTCCACGAAAACTGATGGTGATAATTGTATCCGTCAGTTCTGTTACTGTTCCCACCCCAAACGTTTTATGATTGACCATTTTTCCTATGACGTTCATCACGCGCCCTCCCTCCTGTAAAAAAGCAGCCCAAACGCGAAATAAGCTGGCAGGGCTGCTTTTAAAGTTGCTCCAGATAATTATTCCGTCGGCTCAGACAGATCCGAAAACCCTTCGACGGATCGTTTTTTCTCACTGATTCGAAGAACAATGCTGTTTGGGTCGGTTTGTAATTCAACATTGTTGCTTTGAAATTCCGGGATATCGCCGACTGTGATGACTGTGCCGATGGGACAGTCTTCAAGGTCTACTGTCACCGTATCCAGTAAATACTCCGGTTCCGCCGCATGGGGGATTTGCATCTGGATTTGCTCTAAAACACCCTGCACCTTATCCTTGTTCAAAAGAACAATGTCGGCAACACTGTTCGCCTTCTTTCCTTTTTCCAAGCTCTGAAAGCTGATATGGACGATCTCATTATTTATACTGTTGTAGTCCAGTTCCTTGATAAGGGTGTGATAACGCTTCCCCTCCACCTGGACATCCACCAAGCTTCCTGTCCTCTTGGTCTTTCTGAGCAATCTTGCCTCGGAAGATGAGATCTGAACAGAAAGAGACTCTTCCAATCCAGCCCCATAGATCGCACAGGGGACAAAACCAGAACGTCTGAGCTGTTTTGCTTTGACCTTTACATCCCGCAAGTTGGCCTGAATAGAATCCATCTTTTTTTCCTCCTATTTAAAGATTTTTTACATCTATGAAAAAGAGGGCCTTTTTAATTTGTGCCGGAAGACACAAAGTAATAAAAGCCCTTCTGTAAAGACGGTTCTTTTGCAATTTCTTTTTTATTATAGCACAAGTCGCCCCAAAAAGAAAATCATCCTACAATCCACCTATCCTCTTGTGCTTACACATCCTCGAATCAACAAATATCCACATCGCTTTCCATCAGTGCTTCTTTTGCTTGAAGTATTTGTCCATGTTGGTTTGGTTGTATTGTTTGCCGTACTCTCAATCATTTGAGTTTCCCTTTTTCCCGGACAATTTTTTTATAAAAGATTTTACCGTCCTTTACGTTCTTCCGAATGTTCTTTGTGTAATTAGGTATTATACAAAGAACCCATCGGTATCAAAAATATGGGTGAGCTCATCGTCGTTCATCGCGTGTTTGACCTTGTCGCGGATGGCACTCCTTGACATATCCAGCCGCTTGAAGCGATTACGCCCGGCTGAGTCTTTTCCCATGTGGATTAACTGTATACGACCTATGCCGGGATTCCGACGGGCATATTCTGCGAAGCCTTTTGCTTTACCAAGATTGTCCGTGCGCGTCTGGTCATGCGGTTCCAGAATATCGATTATGTATCCGCTCTCTGAGTCTTTGCGGACAATGATGAAGTCGGGGTAGGTCGGTTTCGTTACGTCACCTTGCTCATACGGGATACAGAGCGACCATGACTTTCGTGAAGGATTGCGAAGCCAGCAGACGAAGTCAGGCTGCGCCATTTCCTCGTCGAGCACACCTTCCTCCCAGTTGTTAAGGGCAATCTTCGCTTTACCTGTGTCATCGGCAAACAGATGGTTTGTGTATATTCGTCCGCTCGTGCTGCGCTCACAGGTGATGGTTTCCGGAAGCATGAAAATGTGCTCACTGACAAGGTCGCCGTCCGATACAATATCGTTATACTTTTTCTTGAAGCTGATGGGCAGGTTAATAGTACGACGACGGTATGTATCGTTCAAATCGTGAAAGCGGTCTTTTGCGTATGCGTTCAAAGCAGCGATACAATCGCTGTCTGCGGCATAAAGTATGATGTCGATTTTGAAGCCGTTCGGATTATCTGCTTCTTGATACGCACACCCATATTTATAGCCAATACCCTCGTTACCGAGCTTGATGTCGGCAAGCCTGAACTGCCTGTCCAAATCGGTATCCGTAGCGGATAACAGATCATGTATGGCGTTGTTATCCACGCTTTCGCCGAACACATCGAAGACCTGCGTGTTCAGCTTGAACTGCATCACCTTCGTCGCAAGCTCGGTGTATTTCCCGCTGGCTTTGAGCGATTCTATATACTCATGAATTATGGCTACGATTTCGGCTGTGATATCGTCGTAAGCGTTCTGGCAAATAAGCGATTGACTGAACAGATGTGCAAGCGTATACAGCGAGTGGAGATAATTGCTGATACGCACCGTTCTGACCTCATAAGTCAAAAGCCCGGCGTCGTTGATCGCTTTCATCACAGCTTCACGGTCAAAGGTTGGCTCTGCAGTCTCTCTTACAGCGGCTTCTGTCTGCTCCGGATGACCTGCCTGAGTTTCCTGCGTTGTTT